>NZ_JASJSQ010000056.1:20011-31371 GCF_030236855.1 Stenotrophomonas maltophilia group sp. Smal13 | reverse complement strand
CAGCCGCCTCCGCACGCCCCCCCCCCCCCGTTCTACGTACTGCTGCCGCGCGGCCCGCGCCGGCCGCCTCTCCCTGTTCCCCTTCTGCAGACGCCCATGAACCCGATCAAGAGCCGCAAGCACGCTTCGCCGCTTCGTACCCTGCCGCTGGCCACCGCCAGTCTTGCCGCCGGCCTCGGCCTGGCCACCCTGCCCGCGCTGGCCCACGCTGAAGCCACCGACAACGCCCGCACGCTGGACAAGATCGACGTGCACGCCACCCGGGGCTACAAAGCCGACAAGGTGGCCTCGCCGAAGTTCACCCAGCGCCTGCAG
The DNA here is from genome assembly GCF_030236855.1 of Stenotrophomonas maltophilia group sp. Smal13. Taxonomy (NCBI): domain Bacteria; kingdom Pseudomonadati; phylum Pseudomonadota; class Gammaproteobacteria; order Lysobacterales; family Lysobacteraceae; genus Stenotrophomonas; species Stenotrophomonas maltophilia group sp. Smal13. Next base: position 31,056 of record NZ_JASJSQ010000056.1, on the reverse strand, counting down.
GACACGCCGCAAACCATCCAAGTGATTACCAGCGACCTGTTCAACCAGCAGGGTGCCACCACGCTGACCGAGGCGCTGCGCAACAGCCCGGGCGTGGGCACCTTCTATGCCGGCGAGAACGGCAACACGACCACCGGCGATGCGCTGTTCATGCGCGGCTTCGACACCTCCAACAGCTTGTATGTGGACGGTGTGCGCGACCTGGGCTCGATCTCGCGCGATGTGTTCAACATCGAACAGGTGGAAGTGACCAAGGGGCCGGCCGGCACCGACAATGGCCGTTCGGCGCCGACCGGCGCGATCAACCTTGTCAGCAAGCAGGCCAACCTGCAGGACGCGACGTCGGCCAGCATTTCGCTGGGCAGCGACCAGCAGCGCCGCGCCACCGCCGACTGGAACCAGTCGCTGGGCACCACCAGCGCGCTGCGCATCAACGGCATGTGGCAGGACAGCGACCAGCCCGGCCGCGACCACGTGCAGAACAAGCGCTGGGGCATCGCACCGTCGCTGGCCTTCGGCCTGGGCACTGCCACGCGCTACTACCTCAACCTGCTGTACGTGAAGCAGGACAACGTGCCCGATGGTGGCGTGCCCACCCTGGGCCTGCCGGGCTGGACGCCGCAGCCGACGCTGGAAGCGCTGGCCGGGCACCCGGTCGATCCGGAGAACTTCTACGGCACCCGCGCCGACCACGATGACGTGACCGCGAAGATGGCCACGTTCCGTTTCGAGCACGACTTCAACGACAGCGTGCGCCTGACCAACACCGCCCGCTGGGGTCGCACCGAACAGGATTACCTGCTCACCGCCTTCATGGGCACCGGCGTGCGCGGCGCAGGCGGCCGCCCGACCGGCAACATCACCTATGCCAACCCGGCCGACCTTTCCAGCTACGCCATCGCGCGCAGCCTGCCGACCTTCAAGGACCAGCGCAACACGATCCTCACCGATCAGCTGAACCTGCGCGCCGACTTCGCCACCGGCGCGGTCGGGCACGCATTGAGCGCTGGCCTGGAATTCACCCGTGAAGAACTGGACAGCTACGGCCAGGCCGCCGCTGCCGGCACCAGCTGGCCCGCTGCGAACCTGTACAACCCGGACTGGAACGTCAGCGGCCTGAACTGGGCGCACAACGGCGCCGATGCACATGGCAAGACCACCACCTCCTCGGTGTACCTGTTCGATACCCTGTCCTTCGGCGAAAGCTTCCTGTTGACCGCTGGCGTGCGTGCGGACCACTACAAGACCGAGTACGCCAGCGCGTCGGTGTGTGGTGGCCGCGGCGGCCCGGCGTGCGGCGGCAATCCTACCGGCACGGTGCTGCGCAACCCGACGCTGGACGCGTCCGATACGCTGCTGAACTGGAAGCTGGGCGCCCTCTACAAGGTCGGCGATACCGTCAGCGTCTACGCCAACTATGCTATCTCGCAGCAACCCCCGGGTGGCGCCAACTTCCAGCTGAGCAGCTCGGCCAGCAGTGCCGACAATCCCAAGCTGGATCCGCAGAAGGCCAAGACCTTCGAAGTGGGCAGCAAGTGGGCCTTCCTGGATGACGCTCTGGCAGTGAACCTTGCGTTGTTCCAGACGGACGTGGACAACGAGATCAACACCACCGTGCTCGACGATGCCGGCAACCCGACCCAGACCGGCAGCAAGCGGGTCAAGGGCGTGGAGCTCTCCGCAGTCGGCCGCCTGACCGACAACTGGTCGGTCAGCGCCGGATACAGCCACCTGGACACCGACGTAAGGGAAGGCGCGAAGGTGGCCGCCGATGGCACCACCAACCTGACCTATACCCCGGACGACACATTCACCGGCTGGACCAGCTACACCCTGCCCTACGGCATCACCGTGGGCGGCGGCGTACGCTATGCCGCCGGCATGCACCGCGGCACCGACGGCGCGGTGGGCACCCCGTCGTTCACCAAGTCCTACGTGGTGTATGACGCGGTCGTGTCCTGGGCGATCAATGAGACGATCTCGCTGCGCTTGAACGGCTACAACCTGTTCGACAAGCAGTACGTGGCCAGCATCAACAAGAGCGGCTACCGTTACACCCCGGGTGCCCCGCGCACCTTCCTGCTCAGCGCGGACATCCGCTTCTGATGCAGCACGCGGGGGAGCCCACTCCCCCGCGCCCCCAAAGGAACCGCCATGCTGCTGCACATTCCCGACGTGCTTTCACCCCAGGACGTGGCGCAGGCACGCAGGCGACTCGACGCTGCAGACTGGACCGACGGTCGCGAGACCGTCGGTGCACAGGGCGCGATGGTCAAGCACAATCTGCAGCTACCCGATGCATCTCCCCTGAAAGCGGAGCTGGGCAGGGACCTACTGGCCGCGCTGAGCCGCAGCCCCTTGTTCTTTGCTGCCGCGCTGCCCCTGAAGATCCTGCCGCCGCGTTTCAACCGCTACAGCGGTGGCGGCACCTATGGCTTCCATGTCGATGGCGCGGTGATGAACCTGGCCAACGGCGAGCAACTGCGCTCGGACATCTCCTGCACCCTGTTCCTGTCCGCGCCCGAGGAGTACGAGGGCGGCGAACTGATCATCAGCGATACCTACGGCGAGCACGAAGTGAAGCTGCCCGCTGGCGACCTGATCGTCTACCCGTCCAGCAGCCTGCATCAGGTGCGCCCCGTCACTGCCGGCACGCGCGTGGCCTCGTTCTTCTGGGTACAGAGCATGATCCGCGACGATGTGCAGCGCCGCCTGCTGTGGGAAATGGATGGCTCGATCGAGCGCCTGCGGCAGACCGGCGGTGACGCCGAGGCGATCCTGCAGCTGACCGGCGTGTACCACAACCTGCTGCGACGCTGGAGCGAAGTCTGAGCCCCATCCGGCCGACCCGCGACAATTTGGCAATCATTCTCATTTGCAACAGCTAACAGCTCTCATTACAATCACGCCCCGTTGATGCCGGCCGCTGCCGGCAGACCCTTGGGGACCCCTGCTTGCTGCGCCCGCTTCGCCCTCGCCCACTCATCCATCGCAAGATGGGCATCGCCATGCGCGGTCAGCGTCCTGCGCTGGCCAGCCTGCTGGCGTGGGTGGCGATGCTGGCTTTGCTGCTGGGCACCCTGCCGCTGCTGCCCCACGGCCAGGCCGGAATGGCCGTGCAGATGCCGCTGGAAGAGCGCGGTGGCGAAGCGTCCCCGCAGGAAGAAGCACCGGCCAAACTGCGCCGCTGTGCTGCCGCCCCGGTGAAATCGGCCGAGAAGGCACGCCCGCCGTTGCTGCTGGCCAGCCAATGGCTGCGCACCGAGCTTGAACTCGTACCCACCACGCCGGCCATGCCCGGCGTGCGCCCGGACTGGCCGCTGGCCGCTCCGGACACGCCCTGGGCCGACGCGCCCGGGCGCCGCCAGCAACGCGGCCAGGCGCCGCCGCTCGCCTGATTCACGGCCCCGCGTGACCGCCTGCGCGGTCGTGCCCGCACGCCGCTGCCTGCTTCATCCCTGCCGCCCCTGACCGGGCCTCCCCGTGCATGCCGCGCCGTTCGCGCCTGGCATTGCACCACCCTGCATCCTTCGAGGTTACTGCCATGGCCCAGCGCCATCGTGTCCGTTCGTCCCTGTCCCGTACCCTGCTGACCAGCGCCGTGCTGGCGGCCATGACCGCCCCTGCCTTCGCCCACGGTGACGCTTCCGGCGCGCCACAGACGCTGGACAAGGTGGTGGTCACCGCCTCCGGCTTTGAGCAGAAGGTGGTCGATGCACCCGCCAGCATCAGCGTGGTCAGCCGCGAAGAACTCAGCAAGCGCCCGTACACCAATCTGGTCGACGCGCTGCGCGACGTTGAAGGCATCGACGTCGGTCTGGAAGCCAGCGACAAGAACGGCCGTGCCACCATCTCGATGCGCGGCCTGCCCTCCGAGTACACCCTGGTGCTGATCGACGGCCGCCGTCAGAGCAATGTCGGCCAGCTGTATCCGAACAACTTCGGCGGTGGCCAGTTCGCCTACCTGCCGCCGCTGGATGCCATCGAGCGCATTGAAGTGGTGCGCGGCCCGATGTCCACGTTGTACGGCTCGGATGCAATGGGCGGCGTGATCAACATCATCACCCGTCGCAACCAGGACAGCTGGCACGGCGCACTCACCCAGGGCTTCACCGTGCAGCAGGACGATCAGTTCGGCGATGCGCGTACCACCGACGTCTACCTCAGCGGCCCGCTGGTCAAGGACCGTATCGGCCTGGCAGTACGCGGCAGCTACTACGACGCCAAGGCCTCCAATCCGGAGTGGGATGCACTGACCCTGCCCGACGGCAGTCTGTGGGAGCGCAGCATCGGCTTCGGTGGCGGCGGCAAGTCGGTGGCCAACACCAACTGGAACACCGGTGTGCGGCTGAACTTCCACGTCAACGATGACCACGAACTGTGGCTGGACTACGACGTGTCGCGGCAGAAGTACGACAACAGCGAGGGCCAGACCGGCACCCTCGACAGCCTGGCCAGCCTGTGGCGCGTCGGCAATGCCGTCATCCCCAACCCGAACGGCAGCGGTACCGTCACCCGCCGCGTGGTGCAGCCGCGCGTGGGCTACACCGCCTACCAGCGCTACGAGCGCGACCAGTTGTCGCTGACCCACCAGGGCCGCTACAGCTTCGGCACCTGGCAGACCTCGCTGACCCACAGCAAGAGCAGCAACCTGGGCCGCTCGCTGCCGCTGACCCTGGACGAACGCGCCAACCTGCAGACCCTGTGGAACGACGTCTGCCGCCGCACCGGCGGCGCCAACAACTGCGCGGCCGGCCGCGGCAATGCACTGGCCGCCCTCAACCCAAGTGAAATGGCACGCCTGCAGGCATTCCTGCCGCGTCCGCTGCGCACCATGGAGCTGGAAGGCTACGTGCTCGACACCATGCTCGACCTCGACTTCGGCGCGCACAAGCTGACCGTCGGCGGCCAGTACAACGACACTGACATGATCGACGGCGTGTTCGGCATGGACGGCGCCGGTTACCGCAGCAACACCAAGCAGAAGCACCGCATGTGGGCGCTGTTCGCCGAGGACAACTGGTCGCTGACCGACACCCTCACCGCCACCTTCGGCCTGCGCTACGACGACCACAACGTGTTCGGCAGCCATGTCAGCCCGCGCGGCTACCTGGTGTGGAACGCCACTGACGCCTGGACCTTCAAGGGTGGCGTCAGCACCGGCTACAAGACCCCGCGACCGGATCAGCTGTTCCCGGGCATCACCGGCTTCGGTGGCCAGGGCGTGCTGCCGCTGGTGGGTTCGCCGAACCTGAAGCCTGAAACCAGCACCAACTACGAGCTGGCCGCGTACTACGAAGGCCAGCGCTGGGGCTTCAATGTCACCGGCTTCTTCAACAAGTTCGAAGACAAGATCGCCAGCGGCGGCACGTTCCCGAACTGCGAAGTGGCCCGCGCCGGCAGCGGTTACTGCGTGGACATCGGCCCGGGCTGGGCAGCACTGGGCTACAGCACCTTCACCCAGAGCGTGAACATCGACAAGGCCGAGACCCGCGGCGCAGAACTGGCCGGTCATGTCGACCTGCTCGACAACCTGCAGTTGCGCGGCAACTACACGTGGACCAAGAGCGAGCAGACCAGCGGCCCCGACAAGGGACGCCCGATCTCTGGCACCACGCCGGCAAAGCACATGGCCAACGCCAGCCTCAACTGGCAGATCAACGAAGCGATCAGCCTGTCGCTGATCGGCGAAGGCCGCTACGACCGCTATCGCGACACCCTCATCGACAGTGCCGGCGCCCGCCACGTGCGCTATTACGAGGACTACACGATCTTCCATCTCGGTGGCAGCTGGAAGGCCACGCCGTGGCTGACGGTCAACGCACGGGTCAACAACCTGTTCGACAAGGACTTCGTTTCGCAGTCGTGCCTGCTGCTCAATCCCAGCGAGTTCAGCTGCGTGGACGACTACGCGACCAAGGACCAGCGCCGCAGCTACTGGATTTCGTTGAACGCGAAGTTCTGATCTCTGCGCCCTGCCCTGGCGGGTGCCGACCTTGGTCGGCACCGCTCCATCCACGCATGGCGTGGATCTACTGATCCGTGGGATTGCCGGCCAGTCCGTAGTGCCGGCCGCTGGCCGGCAATTCCCCCAGGGATACAGAACGACACGCAATTGCGAGCTATTCTCATCAATGATGTAATGGGCAGTCCCCGTCCGCCTCGAACCGTGCCGTGAGCCGTCCTGCCTCTTCCACCGTGCAGCAGCAACAGAACCGTGGCTTCTGGCTGCGGACGCTGCACCAGTGGCACTGGATCAGCTCGGCGGTCTGCCTGATCGGCATGCTGCTGTTTGCGGTGACCGGCCTGACCCTCAACCATGCCGCGAAGATCGAGGCCAAGCCCGAGGTGCAGAACCAGCATCTGGAACTGCCGGCCGCGCTGCTGGGCCAGCTGGGCACGCGCGAGGATGGCAACGCGCCGATCCCGCGCCCGGCACGGCAATGGCTGGACACGCAGCTGGGCATCGCCATCGGCGGGCGCCCGGCCGAGTGGTCGGCCGAAGAGATCTACCTGTCGCTGCCGCGCCCCGGTGGTGACGCCTGGCTGAGCATCGATCGCGCGACCGGCGCGGTGGAGTACGAATCAACCTCGCGCGGCGTGGTGTCCTACCTCAACGACCTGCACAAGGGCCGCAACGCGGGCCCGGCGTGGGGCTGGTTCCTGGATCTGTTCGCCGTGGCCTGCCTGGTGTTCTGCATCACCGGCCTGTTCCTGCTTCACCTGCATGCACGGCAGCGGCGCATGACCTGGCCGCTGGTCGGCCTCGGCCTGATGATCCCGCTGCTGATCGCCCTGCTGCTGATCCACTGACTTTCCTTCGTTTCCGGAGCCGCCCCATGCGCGTCACCCTGACCATCGCCCTCAGTGGCCTGCTGGCCACCTCGCCGGCCTATGCCACCACCCTCGACATCAACGTCGAAGTGCCCAAGCTCAACGTGGCCGAATACCACCGCCCGTATGTGGCGGTGTGGCTGGAAGGCGCCGACCAGAAGGTCGCGGCCAACCTGTCGGTCTGGTACCAGCAGACCAGCAACAGCGAAGGCCACGGCACCAAGTGGCTGCCCGACCTGCGCCAGTGGTGGCGCAAGAGCGGCCGCACCCTGCAGGTGCCGGTGGACGGCGTGACCGGCCCGACCCGCCCGGCCGGCAAGCACGCGCTGTCGTTCAACGACAAGCAGCCGGCGCTGAAGCAGCTGGCTCCGGGCAACTACACCCTGGTGGTGGAAGCGGTGCGCGAAGTCGGCGGCCGCGAGCTGCTGAAGATCCCCTTCACCTGGCCGGCGACCGCCGCACAGAACGGCAAGGCGCAGGGCGCCACCGAACTGGGCCAGGTCACCCTCGCCGTCAAACCCTGAAAAGGGGACGGAGGGGATTAAGTCGTAATTCCCCTCCTCTCGCCGCACCACCCTGCATCCACCTGGAGTCTTCCGCATGAAGCGCACGCTCGTCCTCGCCGCCGCTCTGGCCGCTGCCCTTCCCTTCTCCGCCCTGGCCCACAAGGCCTGGCTGCTGCCCTCGCAGACCGTGATCGCCGGCAACGCGCCGTGGATCACCGTCGACGGTGCGGTCTCCAATGACCTGTTCTATTTCAACCACGTTCCGCTGCGCCTGGAATCGGTGGTGATCACCGCCCCCGACGGCAGCACCGTGCAGGCGCAGAACGCCGCCACCGGCAAGTACCGCAGCGTGTTCGACGTTGAGCTGAAGCAGCAGGGCACTTACCGCATCGCGTCGGTCAATGACGGCCTGTTCGCCACCTACGAGCAGAACGGCGAGCGCAAGCGCTGGCGTGGTACCGCCGCCACCTTCGGTGAACTGCCGAAGGCCGCGAAGAAGCTGGAAGTGAGCCAGTCGGTCGGCCGCGTGGAAACTTTTGTCACCAACGGCGCACCGAACGACACTGCGCTGAAGCCGACCAACCGTGGCATCGAGCTGGTCGCCGTCGGCCACCCGAACGATCTGTTCGCCGGTGAGGAAGCCACCTTCCGCGTGCTGGTCGACGGCAAGCCGACCGCCGGCCTGGAGTTCGAGATAGTGCGTGGCGCCACCCGCTACCGCAACGCGCAGGACGAGCTGAAGGTCACCAGTGATGCCAAGGGTGAGATCAAGGTGACCTGGCCGGAAGCCGGCATGTACTGGCTGGAGACCGGCACCGAAGACAACAAGACCTCGGTGAAGCAGGCCGCCAAGCGCCGCCTGAGCTACGTCGCCACGCTGGAAGTGCTGCCGCAGTAATGACGTGGACCGCGATGCCGGGCACGCCCCGGCATCGCGCCTGCAGCACACCACCATGACCGATTCCCTGCTCGACATCGCCCGCCTCGGCGGCACCACCATGGGCACCACCTGGAGCGTGTCGCTGGTCGCATCGCGCCAGCGCGACCTGCACCCGCTGCACGCTGGCATCCAGGCGCGGCTGGACGAGGTGGTCGCGCAGATGAGCACCTGGGAGCGTGGTTCGGATCTGAGCCGCTACAACCGCGCCGACGCCGGCCAATGGTGCGTGCTGCCGGCCGAAACCCGTCACGTTCTGGCCTGCGCACAGGCCATCGCTTCCGCCAGTGGCGGCGCTTTCGATCCCACCATCGGTCCGCTGGTTGCACTGTGGGGCTTCGGTGCACATGCCGGCGAACGCCGCCAGCCCGACGACGCTACCCTGCAGGCCACGCGTGATCGCTGCGGTTGGCAGCGCCTGCAGTGGCAGGACGATGCGCTGCTGCAACCGGGTGGACTGGAACTGGATCTCTCTGCGATCGCCAAGGGCTTCGGCGTCGATCACGTGGCCGCCTGGTTGCGTGGACAAGGCATCACTGCCGCGCTGATCGAAGTCGGCGGCGAACTGGCCGGCTACGGCCGCAAACCGGACGGCCAGCCGTGGCGCGTGCTGGTGGAATCCGCCCCCGAAGAAGACGTGCACACCGATACCCCGCCACGGGTGCTGGCGCTGGACGGCAAGGCGGTGGCCACCTCCGGCGATCGCTGGCACCAGTATCAGGCCGATGGCGAGGCCTACAGCCACAGCCTGGACCCGCGCTCCGGCAGACCGGTGCGGCAGGTTGCCGCGGCAGTAACCGTGGTGGCCGACGACGCCATGCACGCCGATGCCTGGACCACCGCACTGACCGTGCTCGGACGTGAGGCAGGCATGGCACTGGCCGAGCGCGAAGGACTGGCTGCGCGCTACCTGCAGCGTGCGGAAGACGGCCCGCAGGAATTTCTCAGCAGCGCCTTCCAGCGCCTGCTCGACGAGCAGGACGCATGAGCGCACGTCCATCGCGCGCCTGGCTCGGCAACGCACTGGTTCTGCTCCTGCTGGCAGCGATCGGCTGGGCACTGCTTCGCCTGCATCTCGGCGAAGCGTGGTGGCGGGGCGCACCACCGGCGCGGCACTCGCAGATCGCGGTGCTCGCCACGGTGCTGTATGCGCTGGCCTGCGCGGCCCTGTGGTGGCGTGGGCGCCCGCGCGACGACGCCGCAACCGGAGACACCGCGCCCATCCTGCTGGTCTGGTCCAGCCAGACCGGCTTCGCCCGCGAACTGGCCGAACGCAGCGCCGAGGCCCTGCGCGGTGCCAGCGTGCCAGTGCGCGTGCGCGGACTGCATGAGGTGGATGCAGCACTGCTGGCTTCCAGCCAGCGCGCGCTGTTCATTGCCAGCACCACCGGCGAAGGCGATCCACCCGACCACGCCCTGCCGTTCCTGCGCGGGGTGATGGCCACCCCGCCCTCGCTGCAGCACCTGCACTACGGGGTGCTCGCGCTGGGCGACCGCAGCTATGGCCACTTCTGCGGATTCGGTCACCAGCTGGACCAGTGGCTGCGCCAGCACGGCGCGCATCCGCTGTTCGATGCGATCGAGGTCGACAACGCCGATCCGGCAGCACTGCGTCATTGGCAACAGTTGCTGGGACAACTCGGCGGTAACGCCAGCGAACTGCCCGACTGGAGTCCGGCCGAGTACCAGCCGTGGACGCTGCTGCAACGCGAGCATCTGAACCCGGGCAGCCCCGGTGGTCCGGTGTACTGGTTGCGCCTGCAGCCCCCGGCCGATGCAAATGCGCAGTGGCAGGCCGGTGACATCGCCGAGATCGGCCCGCAGCACGCATCGCACACCGTGCGTGCCTGGCTGGATGCACAACGCTTCGACGCGGACACCGTGCTGGATGATGGGCAGACGTTGCTGGCACGCGTCGCGCGCTCGCACCTGCCCTCATTGGTTCCCCCGGGTGATCTGCCTGCCTTGCTGGCGACCCTGCAACCGCTGCCGCATCGCGAGTACTCGATCGCCTCGGTCATGGCCGACGGTGCGGTTGAGCTGCTGCTGCGCCGCCAGCTGCGCGCTGACGGTACACCCGGCATCGGCAGCGGCTGGCTGTGCGACCACGCTGCCATCGGCGAACCGGTACAGCTGCGTCTGCGCCGCAACGACAATTTCCATGGCGCGCCCGCCGATGTGCCGCTGCTGCTGATCGGCAACGGCACCGGCATCGCCGGCCTGCGCGCGCATCTGCACGAACGCGTACGCAGTGGCGCACGCCGCACCTGGCTGCTGTTCGGTGAGCGCACCGCCGCGCATGACTTCCACTTCGGTGAAGAACTGCAGGCGATGCTGACCGACGGCACGCTGGTGCGGTTGGATGCAGTGTTCAGCCGCGATGGCGGTGCGCACCGCTATGTGCAGGACCGGCTGCTGGCCGAAGCGGCAACGCTGCGCCAATGGGTGGATGAAGGCGCCACGATCCTGGTCTGCGGCAGCCTGCAGGGCATGGCCCCGGCGGTGGATGCAGTGATCGAGCAGGTGCTGGGTACCGCGGGCAAGGAAGCGCTGTTGCTGGCCGGTCGTTACCGGCGCGATGTGTATTGAGGCCACCGCATCCTGGTGGGTGCGAACCGCTTTCTGGTGGGTGCGAACCTTGGTTCGCACCATGACGCGGTGTCGGTGGCCGCATCCACGCATGGCGTGGATCTACTGAACAGATTCGGCTGGCGCGAACCGCTTTCTGGTGGGTGCGAACCTTGGTTCGCACCATGACGCGGTGTCGG
>NZ_JASJSQ010000056.1:0-19911 GCF_030236855.1 Stenotrophomonas maltophilia group sp. Smal13 | reverse complement strand
TGGCCGCATCCACGCATGGCGTGGATCTACTGAACGGCGTGTCCAGGCATGGTGGCAACCGCATTTGCAGTAGATCCACGCCATGCGTGGATAGTGCCAACCGGCGCCCAGGAATCATCCCGCCGCCGCACTGATCCGGATCGCCAGCAATTCGCCACCGCCCTGCACCGCATGACGCTGCCGTTCACCGGCCGCCAACCACGCAGTGTCTCCCGCCTGCAGCGCCGGCAAGCCGCTATCTGCACCGAACTCCGCCTGACCGGCCAGCAGATGCAGCGCCCAGGCCACACCCGGTTCGCAGAAGAAGAACATGGCGCCCACCAGCGGCCGGTGCAGCAGCTCGGCCTGCAGCAGCTCGCGCTTCCACATCAGGTTGAAGTCGTGGGTGGTGCCATCGACCAGTTCGCCGTGCAGCGCTTCCTCACCGGCAAAACGCACGCGTCCGTGCGGCGGCAGCACCTCGGCCACGCGGCCATCGTCGAAGCGAAGACGCACGCCATTGCCCTGCAGCAGCACCAGCTCGCGCTCCACGCCGGGGAAGGCGGAGAACGCGGCATCCTGCTCGATCTCGGCCACCGACAGGCGTAGCGCCCAGTCATCACCCTGCGCCGGCAGTCGCAGGATCTCGCGGGTCCAGCCCAGGCCGTTGCGCCAGCGTTCGCGGCGATAGTCCAGGCGGGAGATCACCTGGCTCGGAGTGTGCAACAGGGAGTCGATGTTCATCGGCGCATTGCATCATGCCGCGCGCCGTCATGCATCACCGCGTGGCGAGCGTGCCCTGGCCACCGCACTCGCCGGCCAGCAGCTGCGAGTGCTTCAGCCAATCCTGGTCGGGGTAGTAAGCAAACACCATCGTGCCACCACGCAACGCATCGATCAGCGGCTTGGCCACCGACAGCCGCACCGCAGGGCAACCCAGGCTGCGGCCCAGCCGCCCCTGCAGCTGCGCGGTAGCCGGGTTCACGTACGGCGCACCATGGATGACGATGGCTCGGTCACGCGCGCGGTCGTTGAAGCCCGGTTCCAGCCCGGCCAGGCGCAGCGAATAGCCGTTGCCGCCCATGTACGTCTCCTGCGCGGTGAACGCGCCGAGGCTGGACATGAAGCTGCCATCGCGATTGGAGAAGTGTTCGGTGCGGTTCTCACCGCTGTTGCGGCCATGCGCCACCCATTCCTCGAACAGCAGGCGCTGGTGGGCCAGGTCGAACACCCACAGACGCGGCTCGGTGGACGGCCGCGAATAATCGATCACGCTGAGGCGATCACCATTGATGCCCAGCTCCGGCCGCTGCAGCGCGCAGCGCATGGCGTGCGCCGCCAGCTGCAATACGTGGCGGTCGGCCTTGGGCGCACTGCGCGACAGCAAGGCGGCCAGATCATCGGCACTGGTGGCAAGGGCGGGCGTCTGTGCCAGCGCCGGAGCACTGGCCGAGGTCGCCAGCAGGCCGAACGCGGCCAGCCGGCACAGGCGGGATGCAGTCATGGGCACAACGAAGGGACTCAGTTGCCCTTGAGGGTGGACCCTGGCGGCTCGGATTCCAAGACCGGCTGCATTCCGGATTCAGCCGGGCTTGGGCGGACCGCCGGCAGCGAGGTCACCAGCAGGGTCGTGCCCGGTACCAGCACCTGGTACAGCTGGCGGGCGAAATCGGCCGGCAACGCCATCGGCAGCGAGGGCGTGGCCAGCAGGTCCGGCGTGGCCTGGGCACGGTCCTGGCCCAGCAGCGGATAGGCCGTCCACTGGTGCAGGCGCTTGTTCGCGTCCAGCGGGCTGGGCGTATCGCTGTAGCCCTGCCCCATCACGAACAGGGTGGTGCCCTGGAACGCCGGCAGGGCGTCGGCCTTCAGCGGCGACTCGCCGATCATCACGCCATCGCGCAGCACGTACAGGCGCTGGTCGTGCAGGCTGACCAGGATGCCGACCTGCCCGGCCGGCGCCGCGGCGTCATCCCACCAGGCCTGCGCCGGGGCCCCACCCTCGGTTTCCGGAAGGGCCTGGCCGCGCGCGTTGACCGGCGCCAACACCGACGGATAGGCCAGCGTCATCGGCGAGCCTTTGGCATCGGCCACGACCACGGTGTCGCCACGCTGGGTTTCACTGAACAGCTTCTGCGCGAAGGCCTGCGGCAGCCGCACGCAGCCATGCGAGGCCGGATGACCAGGCAGGCTGCCGCCATGCAGGGCGATGCCGTCCCAGGTCAGCCGCTGCATGTAGGGCATCGGCGCGCTGTTGTAGAGGTTGGACTTGTGGTCCTTGTCCTTCTGCAGGATGGTGAACACGCCGGTCGGCGTCTCATGCCCAGCCTTGCCCGAGCTGATCGTGGTCAGGCCGATGGCAATGCCGTTGCGGTACACGTACGCGCGCTGCTCATCGAGGCTGACCACCAGCACGATCGGGCCGGTCGGTGAAATTTCCGGATGCCACAGGTATTCGCCCGGCTTGAGGTCGGTCGGTCCGCGCACTTCGGCGGTGCTGGCTGCGGCAGCGGCAGGCTTGGCGGCCGGCGTCGGCGCAGCGGCATGGCCCAGCAGCGGCAGGGCCAGTGCAAGGGCGAGCATCAGGGTGGTGGGGCGGTGCAGAAGCATCCAGCGGGGGTCCTTTCCATGCGGTGCGGCCACCGTACACCATCGACCCGTGGTGGCCGCGGCAAAACCAGGCGCCGGAAATGAAACTGCCCGGCGACACAGCCATGTGTCGTACCGGGCAATCGTTACGTCCTTGTCGGCCTGCTGCCGCCCCCTCGCATCCTGCGCTGTGGGGGTAGCGTTGCATCCTGCACGCGGCCGCGTCTGTCCTGTTTGTATCTCAGCCCCTTCCACAGGTCTGTGATGCCACCATCCTGGTGATTGGTGCCGCGTCCTGCGGCGGTCGGTGGTCACGGCCTTCCTGTCCGTGACCGGTGAACCAGCCTCCTGCCGGTTCCGACGATTCCTGCTGTTAGCGCCTCGGTACGGTTCGCACCGGTACCGATCCGGGTACCGGATCCGCCGGCAACAACCTGTTGCCTACGGTGATCCGCTGTCGATTCCGTTCGACGATTGCTTTCCCTATCCCCTTCACCTGCGTCAGGTCCTCGACGCGATGAAACGGGCCGTGTCTGCGCCGGTGCTCGACGATCGCCTCGGCCTTGGCGGCTCCGACCATCGTCAATCCCTGCTGCAGCGCCTGGGCATCGGCGCGGTTGATGTCGATCGGTTCGGCGGCATGCGCCCCAGCGATCCACACGACCAGCACCAGTGCCCTCAACACGACACTCCAAGGCACGACGTGTATCTCCTTGTGATTCTGGCCGTCCCGACCGGCAATCCCGTCGGTAGGAACAGTGTCCGTCACCACATGCACACAGCCTATCGGTTTCCTGGATTTCTAAAAGCCAGCCAAATACCCGACGTGATGTAGGAAAAACCCTACCCGCGGCACAGGCGTAGAATGGCCGGATCAGCCCATGCAACCGGAGTTTCAGATGGACAGCGCCAAGCTCGGCCAATTCGTCAATGACAAGTGGGACAGCGAAATCGTCCCGCAGTTGGTCGACTACATCCGCATTCCCAACAAGTCGCCGATGTTCGACGCCAATTGGGTGCAGAACGGCTACATGGAACAGGCGGTCACCCTGATGGAGAACTGGGCCAAGGCCCAGCAGCTGCCCGGCCTGAAGGTTGAAGTGGTGCGTCTGGAAGGCCGTACCCCGCTGATCTTCCTGGAAATTCCGGCTACCGGCGCCGAAACCGGCGACGACACCATCCTGCTCTACGGCCACCTCGACAAGCAGCCGGAAATGACCGGCTGGGACGACGACCTCGGCCCGTGGACCCCGGTCCTGCGCGGCGACAAGCTGTATGGCCGCGGCGGTGCGGACGACGGCTACGCCATCTTCGGCTCGCTGGCCGCGGTGCTGGCACTACAGGCCCAGGGCCTGCCGCACGCCCGCTGCGTGGTGCTGATCGAAGCCTGTGAAGAGTCGGGCAGCTATGACCTGCCGGCCTACGTCGACCACCTCGCCGACCGCATCGGCAAGCCGTCGCTGGTGGTCTGCCTGGATTCGGGCTGCGCCAACTACGACCAGCTGTGGTGCACCACCTCGCTGCGCGGCCTGACCGGCGGCAACTTCACCGTGAAGGTGCTCAACGAAGGCGTGCACTCCGGCGATGCCTCCGGCGTGGTGCCGTCCAGCTTCCGCCTGCTGCGCCAGCTGCTGTCGCGCATCGAGGACCAGGACACCGGCCGCATCCTGATCGACGGCATGAACGTTGAGATCCCGGCCCAGCGCCAGGAACAGGCCAAGCGCGCCGCCGAAGTGGTCGATACCGAGATCTTCGAGAAGTTCCCGATGGTCGACGGTCTGCGTCCGATGAACGAGGACCTGACCGAGCTGGTGCTCAACCGCACCTGGCGCCCGGCACTGTCGGTCACCGGCGTCGGTGGCATGCCGGCGCTGGAATCGGCCGGCAACGTGCTGCGCCCGCAGACCTCGGTGAAGCTGTCGCTGCGCCTGCCGCCGACCGCCGATGGCAAGACCTGCGGTGAGCTGCTGAAGGAAGCGCTGCTGCGCGATCCGCCGAACGGCGCGCAGGTCACTCTGGATCTGGAAAAGGCCTCCACCGGCTGGAACGCCCCGGCCATGGCGCCGTGGCTGACCCAGGCCATCGACGACGCCAGCCAGGCCTTCTTCGGCAAGCCGGCGATGTACATGGGCGAAGGTGGCTCGATCCCGTTCATGGGCATGCTGGGTGAGAAGTTCCCGGGCGCCCAGTTCATGATCACCGGCGTGCTCGGCCCGCACTCCAATGCACACGGCCCGAACGAGTTCCTGCACATTCCGATGGGCAAGAAGGTCACCGCCTGCGTGTCCAAGGTGATCAGCGAGCACTACGCCGCCAGCCTGCGCGGCGAGACCAGCGGTTCGCCGGTGGCTGCCGACAGTGGCACCCGCCACGGCGACCACGGCTGCTGCTGAATCCGGCACACCGTGACGGACGCAGCCTGGCCTTGCTAGGCTGCGTCCACCCTTGGTGGAAATCGCGCGCATGAATGGTCTGTTCGGCAGCAGCAGCTGGCTCTACATCATCCTGGTCGGCTTCTTCGTCGGCCTGCTCGGGCGATTCTTCATGCCCGGCAACAACCGCATGGGCTGCCTGCTGACCATCGTGCTGGGCATCATCGGCGCGCTGCTGGCGGGGTGGTTCGGCCAGTACATGGGCTGGTACGCCCCCGGTGAGCCGGCCGGCTTCCTCGGTGCGGTGCTGGGCGCGGTGGCCGTGCTGGCCGTCCTGCGTCTGTTCAGCGGTCGCCGCTGATCCCGCACCCTCTTCCCTTCCTGTTCCCGACGTAGGCGCGCCCCGCGCGCCCGGATATGCCTGCATGACCGAACCCGCCTCCGATCCCCAGCGCAGCGCGCAGCGCCTGCAGTGGGCCCGTACCCAGCTCGATGATTCCAGTGCGGTGGTCGAACGCGCCTCGGTCGATGCCGGCATGCGCAGCTACTGGCGCACCACCAGCACGCGCGGCAGCCACATCGTGATGGATGCCCCGCCGGGGCTGGAAGATCCGCGCCCGTGGCTGCGCATGCGCGGCCTGCTGGATGACAACGGCCTGCGTGTGCCCGCGCTGCTGGCACAGGATCTGGATGCCGGCTTCCTGCTGCTGGAAGATCTCGGCGGCCCGACCCTGGCGAAGATCCTCGACGAGCGCAACGCCGATGAATGGTTCGGCCGTTCGATCGAACAGCTGCTGCGCCTGCAGGCGATCCCGGTGCCGGCCGACTTCGGCCAGTTCGGCGAAGCACTGCTGCAGCGCGATGCCGGCCTGTTCGACGAATGGTTCCTGCAGCGCCACCTGAACCTGGAACTGGACTGCGGCGAGATTGAAGGGCTGCAGCTGGTGCACCGCAGGTTGATGGACAACGCGCTGGGCCAGGCCCAGCTGATGACCCATCGCGACTACATGCCGCGCAATCTGATGCCGGTCGAGAATGGTCCGGCAGTGCTGGATTTCCAGGACCTGGTGCGCGGCCCGATCGCCTACGATGCGATGAGCCTGTTCAAGGACGCGTTCCTGAGCTGGCCGCTGCAGCGTGTGGACGAGTGGCTGGCGCAGTATCACGAGCGCGCCCGCAACGCCGGCCTGCCGGTGCCCGACCGCGCCACCTTCCTGCGCGATGCCGACTGGATGGGCATCCAGCGCCACGTGAAGATCCTCGGCCTGTTCTGCCGCCTGCGCTATCGCGACAACAAGGGCCATTACCTCGACGACGCGCCGCGCTTCATCACCTATCTGGATGAAGTGCTGCCGCGCTACCGCGAGCTGGCACCGCTGCAGCAGCTGCTGGAACACCGCATCAAGCCGGCGCTGACCGACCTGGCCGCACCGATGCGCGTGGCCCGATGAAGGCGCTGGTCTTTGCTGCCGGCCTCGGCGAGCGCATGCGCCCGCTGACCCTGCACACGCCCAAGCCGCTGCTGGAAGTGGCCGGCAAACCGCTGATCGTCTGGCACATGGAACGCCTGGCCGCACTCGGCGTGCGCGAGGTGGTGGTCAACACCGCATGGCTGGCCGAACAGTTTCCAGCGACGCTGGGCGATGGCAGCCAATGGGGCCTGCGCCTGCATTTCATGTACGAAGGGCAGACCCCGCTGGAAACCGGCGGCGGCATCCTCAACGCGTTGCCGGTGCTGGGCGACGCCCCGTTTCTGGTGGTGAACGGCGACATCTGGACCGATTTCGATTTCGCCACGCTGCCGCGCGAGCCGCAGGGCCAGGCGCATCTGGTTCTGGTCGACAATCCGGCGCAGCACCCGCACGGTGACTACCGGCTCGACGCGCAGGGCGTGTTGCATCACGACCGCGAAGGCCCGTGCCTGACCTATGCCGGTATCGGCGTGTATCGCCCTTCCATCGTGGCCGACTGGCGCACGGTGATCGGTGATGCACCGGGCAGCGAGCGGCTGCCGCCGAAGTTCTCGGTGGTGCCGCTGCAGAAGCACTTCATGGCACAGGGGTTGATGACGGGGCAGCACCATCGCGGGCGCTGGACCGATGTCGGGACGGTAGATCGCCTGCGCGCGCTGGATGCTGAGTTGGCCGCGAACGGCTGAGCCCCTCGTGGCTGGGCGCGTAGAGCGGATCGCGTGTTTGGCCGGTCGGGTGGGCCATGCAGGGGACGCTGCAAGTACGTCCCTGTAAGCTCGATGGCGCCATCCATGGCGCCAACGCCCCTGCATGGCCCACCCGACCAGCCTCTGACAGTTTCCGTGGGCGTCCAGCCACGGAAGAAAGAAAGAAAAGCAAAAGCGGGTCGCTTCGCTGCGCTTGCTCTGATGACGACCAACGGTCGTCACCCACCACAAACAAGAGTCGCCCACCACAAGCAAGACACGTGTCGACCAAGGTCGACACCCACCAACAGCAGTGCAGTATGCAGTCCCGGCAGATCGCGGGAACCTGTCGAAGGCGGGGTGGCTCAGGTTGCGGGGGCGTGAGCGCCATGGATGGCGCGACCGAGGCTACAGGGACGTACTTGCGCCGTCCCCCGCAACCTGAGCCACCCCGCCATCCCACGGATAGCCCGCTTTTGACGTCGACGTTGCTTCGGCTTCGGCTTCGGCGGGTGCAGGGCGCAGCCCTGCAAAGCAAACCCCACCCTCAGTAACGCGGCCGGCCTTCTTCCAGCACCTGGCGCAGGAACGGCACGGTGATCCGCCGCTTCGCCGCCAGCGACTCGCGGTCCAGCCAGTCCAGCAGCGTGATCAATCCACCCAGCTCGCGACCGGTGTGCGACAGCAGCCACTCGATCGAGGCCTCGTCGATCGCCAGCCCACGCCGCAGCGCGCGCTCACGCAGCACCGCTGCCCGCCCTTCCTCATCCAGCGGCTGCAGCAGCACACGCACGCACTGGCCCAGCCGCGAGCGCAGGTCGGGCAGTACCAGGCCCAGTTCTTCCGGCGCCTTCTGCGCCGTGTACAGCACGGTCACGCCCGCAGCGCGCGCGCGGTTGTGGAAATCGAACAGCGCGATCTCGTCCTCGCGGTTGCCGGCCACCTCGTCCAGGCCGTCCAGCGCCACCAGCTCGCGCGCCTCCAGCCCATCCAACGCCGCGCGTACGCGGCCGGCGGCGCTGGCCAGCGGTACGTAGGTCGGCAGTCGCCCGGCCTGCTCGGCGCTGGAGCACATCGCCAGTGCCTGGTGGGTCTTGCCCGTGCCCGCCGCACCTTCCAGATAAACCCAATCGTGGCTGGCACCCACCGCGATCGCGCGCAGCTGCGCCAGCGCGCCGTCCGGCGCGCCGATGAAGGTCTCCAGGCGCTGGTCCCGCGGGTAATGCAGGGCCAGCGGCAGTTGCGGCACACCCATCACTTCAGGTCGGGGCCCTTGTCGTTCGGAATGATGATATGGGGGGCATCGACCACGCCATCAAGCACGATCGCCGGCTTCTCACCCACGTACAGCTCGCTCTGGCGATAACGCTGGTGCGCGTAGCGCAGCAGCACGTTGGTCACCGCTGCCACCGGCAGCGCCAGCAGCATGCCGAGGAAGCCGAACAGCTGGCCGCCGGCCATCACCGCGAAGATCACTGCCACCGGGTGCAGGCCGATCTTGTCGCCGACGATGCGCGGGGTCAGCACGTAGCTTTCCAGCAGCTGGCCCACGGTGAACACCACGCCGACCAGGATCAGCAGCTTCAGGTCGAAGCCCTGTGCCTGCACCAGTGCGGCGACCACCGCCATCAGGATGCCGGTGGTCGCGCCCAGGTAGGGAATGAAGCTGATCAGGCCGGCAATCAGGCCGATCAGCAGACCCAGCTTGAGGCCGACCAGCGACAGGCCGCCGGCATAGATCACGCCCAGCGCCAGCATCACCAGGAACTGACCGCGGATGAAGGCGCCCAGCACCTCGTTGGACTCACGCGCCAATGCGCTGATGGTGCCGATCTGGTTGCGCGGAATCACCGACGCCACGCGCTCGACCAGCTTGTCCCAGTCACGCAGGAAGTAGAACGCCAGGATCGGCAGCAGCAGGATGTTGACCACCCAGGTCACCATCGCAAAGCCCGAACGCGAGACGTAGCCCATGAACGTGGTGGCGAAGCCGCCGGCCTGCTGCCAGTGGCTGCGCACCCATTCGATCAGGCGGTCCGGGTCCAGCCACTGCATCACTTCCAGGCCGGTCTTCTGCTCGAACCAGGGAATGCCCTTTTCCATCAGCCACGCCTGTGCCTGCGGCGCGACCGCAATCAGGGTGGTGATCTGGCGCTCGATCATCGGCACCAGCACCAGCAGCAGCGCCACGATCACCAGCACCATCGCCGCGAACACCAGCACCACGCCGGTCATGCGCGAACGGCCGGTGGCCTCGATGCGGTCCACCAGCGGATCGCCCAGCCAGGCCAGCGCCAGCGCCAGCACGAACGGGGTCAGGATCGGCGCCAGCAACCACACCACCCAGCCGATCAGGCCGGCGAACAGGATGTACTTCAGGCGGCGCAGGAACTGCGCGATTTCCGCTTCCGGGGTCAGGTTCATCGCAGGCGGTACTCGTTGCTGACCGGCGCAGCGACCGGGGCACCGGTGGTGTCGTCGATCGGCGTCGGCAGGGCCGGCAGCGGTGCGCTCGGCACCAGCACGCCGTTGTCGCCCAGCATGCGGTTGAAGCCGGCCAGGCCGGTGGTCATCTCCAGGCTCAGCTCCAGCTGGCCGGCCGAAGCGTGCAGCGGGGTGACGTTGCGCACCACCGGCACCTCACGCAGGCCGGCAGCCAGGCGCAGGTAGTCGTCGGCACTGTTGATGCCGGTGACCACCACCCGATAGGTGCCGGCCTGGCCGACGGCCGCGCCGGCCTTGGCATAGCGCTTGACCAGCGCATCGGCGGCACCATCGGCACCGGCGGCCATCGCGCGCATGGCGTTGGCGTCCTTGCTGGTCCACTTGTTCAGCTCACGGCCGTTGTCGACGAACACCCAGTCCGCCTGCCAGCCGCCATTGGCGCGGTACAGCTTGCCGATCAGCTGCATCGGCGGCGAGTAGCGCGAAGAGGCACGGGCCACGGCGGCACTGTCCTGGCGCCAGATGGCACCGGCCAGCGCCTGTTCGGCGGCACCACCGCTGGGCAGGCCCAGCTTGTAGCCGCGTTCAATGGCGCGGTTCAGCAACGGGCGGGCGGCGTTGGCCTGCTGCACGCTGACCAGGCGCGGACCGCTGCCGTCATCGACGGCCAGCCACAGCACCGGCTTCGGTCGCGGCTGCGGCCACAGCGGCAGGCCCAGCGCCGACACCAGCGAATCGACATCGTCCTCGCGGAAGCGGGCCACCAGCAGGGTACGGAAGCTGGGGGCGCCACTGGCGCTCACGCTCTGGTCCTGCTTGTAGTCGTAGCTGGCCACGTAATCCTTGGCATTGCGCAGCGCCTGCGCCACGCCAGGGCGCGACATCACGCTGCGATCGCCGGACAACTTGCCCAGTACAACGCTCAAGGCGCGGGCCAGCGCACCGTTGCGGTCGGCCTCGGCCTGGCTGTTGACGGGCACTTCGGCCTCGTACGCGCCAGTGGCGGTGGCAACATCACCCTCGGTGCGCAGGCCGCTCTGGGCCATCGTGGCCACCGGCAGGCTCAGCGCAAGGAGCAGGGTCAGAATCAGGCTGCGGCGCATCAGGACATCCATTGGCTCGACGTATCCGGGGGAATTGTTGCCCGAATACGGCCTTTGCGCCAATGCGGCCTGTTAAAATCGCCCGTTCAACCCCTGCCAGCGCCGACGCCCGTGACCAACACCCCGTCTTCCGCCCCCTCCCCCCTCACCTACCGTGACGCGGGTGTCGACATCGACGCCGGCAACGAACTGGTCGAGCGGATCAAGCCCCTGGTCAAGCGCAGCTTCCGCCCGGAAGTGATGGGTGGCCTGGGCGGCTTCGGCGCCCTGTTCGACCTGTCCAACAAGTACCGCGAGCCGGTGCTGGTGTCGGGTACCGACGGCGTGGGCACCAAGCTGAAGCTGGCCCACCAGCTGAACCGCCACGATACGATCGGCATCGATCTGGTCGCCATGTGCGTGAACGACGTGCTGGTGCAGGGTGCCGAACCGCTGTTCTTCCTGGACTACTTCGCCACCGGCAAGCTGGACATCGACACCGCCGCGGCGGTCGTGGGCGGCATCGCCAACGGCTGCACCGAGGCCGGCTGCGCGCTGATCGGCGGCGAAACCGCTGAAATGCCCGACATGTATGCCCCGGGCGAGTACGACCTGGCCGGCTTCACCGTCGCCGCCGTCGAGAAGAGCGAGCTGAAGGATGGCGCCAGCGTGGCTGCCGGCGACGTGCTGATCGGCATCGCTTCGTCCGGCCCGCATTCCAACGGCTACTCGCTGGTGCGCCGCATCTACGACCGCGCCGGCCGCCCGGCCGAGCTGGAGCTGGAAGGCGGCGTGAAGCTGGTCGATGCGCTGATGGCGCCGACCCGCCTGTACGTGAAGCCGATCCTGTCGCTGCTGAAGTCGCACGGCGCGGCCATCCACGGCATGGCCCACATCACCGGTGGCGGCCTGACCGAGAACATCATCCGCGTGGTGCCCGACGGCCTCGGCCTGGACATCCAGGCCTCGTCCTGGACCCTGCCGCCGGTGTTCCAGTGGCTGCAGAAGGAAGGCGCGGTCGCCGACAGCGAGATGTGGCGCACCTTCAACTGCGGTATCGGCTTCGTGCTGATCGTGGCGCCGGACCAGGTGGCCGCGGTATCCGATGCGGTCAAGGCGCAGGGCCTGGAGCACTGGACCATCGGCCAGGTGGTCACCGCCGAAGGCGCCGAGCGCGTCCACATCGCCTGATCCCGACAACCCAGGAGCCCGCATGGACGCAACGCTCCCCGTGTCGCCCGCCCCCGTGCCGCCGCCGCTGGCGACGGTACCGGTGTTCAACGCGCAGGATGCCGACCACCTGCGCATGCTGGCCATCGCGCACTACGTGGTCGGCGGCCTGATCGTGCTGTTCTCGCTGATCTTCATCATCCACATCGTGCTGGGCATCACCGCGCTCACCGGCAACCTGCCGATGAATTCCGGCGGCCAGCCGTCGTCGCCGGCCGAGCAGCGCCTGTTCGGCTGGATGTTCACCCTCATCGGTTGCGTCGCCGTATTCGGTGGCGTCAGCCTGGGCGCGTTCGTCGCCTATGCCGGCCGCTGCCTGGCCCAGAGACGCCGCTACCTGCTGTGCCTGATCGCGGCCGGCCTGGCCTGCCTGTTCACCCCCATCGGCACTGTGCTGGGGGTGTTCAGCCTGATCACCCTGCTGCGCCCGCAGGTGAAGGCCGCCTTCGACCTTCCCGCCACGCCCGCATGACCGCCTCCGGCAATCCGCCGCCGCTGCCGCATCAGACCCTGGCGCAGCTGCAGCTGACCAGCCATCTGCAGACGCTGAAAGTGCTGTTCTACGCGTTGGCCGGCTTCCATTGGTTCGCCACAGTGGCGTTCCTTGGCCTCAGCGGATGGGTGGCCCACTCGCGCGGGCTGGACGACGCCTGGATGCTGACCACGGTCTATGCGTCCATCGCCGTGCTGGCGGCCGTGCTGGGGTTCGTGCAGTTGTATACCGCGCGCCAGCTGTCACATCGCACCGGGCTGGCCTGGTGCCGGCGCGCGGCGTGGCTGGGCGTACTGGCCGGCCCGCTGGGCATGGCCTTGGCCGCCTATGCCTGGGTGTTCCTGTCCAAACCTGACATGGCCGCGCTGTTCGACCGCGGCGACCACCTCAGTGTCTGAACCTGCCGGCAGACGCCCCGTCCTTTCCTGATCGATTTCCCATGTCCGCGCCTGCCCTCCCGACGTCCGCTTCGCCCACCACCCACCGTTTCTCGGGCCCCAAGAAGCTGGCCTTTGCCGCCGTGCTGGCGGTGTTCGCAATCAGCTGGGTCCACCCGCTGTGGCCTACCGAACAGGCCCTGCACAGCACCCTGACCGTGATCGGGCTGGCCGCGCTGCTGTGGGTCGACCGTCGCGGCGGCTGGCTGGGCAACGGCGCCTTCATCGCGATCTGCGGCTTCATCGCCCTGCACTGCGTGGCCGCGCGCTGGCTGTATTCCAACGTGCCCTACGACGCCTGGGCGCAGACACTGAGCGGCTGGTCGCCGAATGCGGCCTTCGGCTGGCAGCGCAACCATTTCGATCGCCTCATCCACTTCCTGTTCGGCGTCTGCTTCACTCCTGCGCTGCTGCAGCTTGCCCGCCATGCGTGGCCGGCGCTGCGCCTGGGCCAGGCCTTCACCCTGGCGGTGATGACGGTGATGTGTGCCAGCCTGGTGTACGAATGGTTCGAGTGGGCCATCGCGCTGGCGCTGTCGCCGGATGCTGCCGAGGCCTACAACGGGCAGCAGGGCGACATGTGGGACGCGCACGCCGACATGCTGATGGCCACCCTCGGCAGCCTGCTGATCTGGCCGCTGATCCGCCGGAGCGCCCAGCAGTGACCGCGACCACCCGCATTGCCGTGCTCGCCTCCGGCCGCGGCAGCAACCTGCAGGCCATCCTCGATGCCATTGCCGACGGCCGACTGCCCGCCGAGGTGGTCGGCGTGTTTTCCGACCGCCCCGCCGCAGAGGCCCTGCAGCGCGTCGCACCGAACCTGCGCTGGGCGCATGCACCGAAGTCCTTCAGCGACCGCGCCAGCTACGAGCAGGCGCTCGGCGATGCGCTGGCCGCAGTACAACCGGACTGGATCGTCTGCGCCGGCTACATGCGCATCCTCGGCGCGGCCTTCGTACAGCGCTTCAATGGCCGGCTGGTCAACATCCATCCATCGCTGCTGCCGCTGCACAAGGGCCTGGACACCCACGCACGGGCGCTGCAGGCGGGCGACGCCGAGCACGGTGCCAGCGTGCATCTGGTCGTGCCCGAGCTGGATGCGGGCGCCGTGCTGGCGCAGGTGCGGGTGCCGGTGCTGCCCGGCGATGACGCCGACAGCCTGGCCGCGCGCGTGCTTGCGGTGGAGCATCCGCTGCTGATCGCCACCCTGCAGCTGTTGTGCGCCGGCCGCCTGGCTGAACGGGAGGGCCAGCCGCAACTGGACGGTCACCCCCTGTTTAGCCCGTTGGCCCTAGATTCCGCCGGGAACCTGAACCGGTAGTCCCCATGCACACGCCCCGCTGACTGCGGGGCTGGCATCCTGCCCCCTCCTGCGGTCCCTGTCCTCCATGAAGACCACGACCCTGCTGTCCACTCCATTGCTGTTGTCGCTTGCCGTGTTCCCCGGCGTGGGCTGGGGCCAGGCACAGGCGCCCGCCACCCCGCCGGCACCCGTGCCCGCAGCGCAGCCGCCAGCCGATGCGCCGGCCGTACCGATGCCACCGGCACTGGCCTGGGAGCCACCGCCGCTGCAACCGTTCAGCGCCACCTACCAGGCCTTCTACAAGGGCAAGGAAGCGGGCGATGCCAGCATGCAGGTCACCCACACCGGCGGCAGCCAGTGGCGGGTGGACATGCAGGTGGTCGGCCGCCGCGGCTTTGCCAGCGTGCTGGGCCTGAACATCGAACAGAGCACGGTGTTCGAGGAGCGCAGCGGCGTGTATGCGCCGCTCAGCCAGAGCACGGTGCGCAAGGGCCTGTTCCTGGGCAAGAAGGCGGTCGGCACCTACAACTGGCAGGCCGGCACCGCGCAATGGACCGGTGACGTCAAGAAGGAACGCGCGCAACCGATCCCGCTGCAGGCAGGCGACCAGAGCGCGCTGCTGATCAACCTGGCGATCATGCGCGATGCGCGTCCAGGCGCCTCCATGCATTACCGCTACGTGGACATGGGCAAGGTCCGCGAACACGACTACCAGGCCGCGCCGCAGACCGAGAACGTCGAGGTCGGCGACCTGTCCTACAACGCACTGCGGGTCTACCGGACCAACGGTGGCAGAAACGAAACCATTCTCTGGATCGCCAACGGTGTCCCCACCCCGGTGCGCATCCTGCAACGCGAAGACGGCGAAGACCGCGTCGATCTGCGCCTGATCGAATACCAAGGAGTCTGAGCATGAATACCCTGACCCGCCCCCTCACCTGGATCGCAGCCGCTGCCCTGACCGTGGCCAGCCTGCCGGCCATGGCGCTGGAACCGTTCAAGGCCGATTACCTGGCCAGCTACATGGGCATGCAGGCCAACGGCACCATGACCCTGGCCAGCGAAGGCAGCAACAAGTGGCGCTACAGCCTGCAGGTGAAGAACCAGCTGGCCGACCTCAGCCAGAGCACGGTGTTCGAGGAAGTGCGTGGCCAGCTGCGCCCGCTCAGCAGCCAGGACCGTTCGGCGCTGCTGGTGAAGAAGCGCAACGTGCAGGCCAACTACAACTGGACCAGCAACCAGGCCACCTGGACCGGTGACATCAAGCCGGATCGCGCTGGCCCGATTGCGCTGAAAGCCGGTGACATGGACGCGCTGCTGATCAACCTGGCGATCGCCCGTGACCTGGCGGCGGGCAAGCCGCTGACCTATCGCATGGTCGACGAAGGCCGCATCAAGAACATGACGTACCGTGTGATCGGCAAGGAATCGATCACCGTGGGCGGCAAGAGCTACGAGGCCACCAAGGTCTCGCGCGCCGACGGCAACAAGGAGCTGATCGCCTGGATCGTGCCGGAATTCCCGGTGCCGGCGCGCATGCTGCAGCGTGAGAGCGGCCGCGATGCGCTGGACCTGACCATCAAGGCGATGAACTGACGCGCGAACCGGTAGTGCCGGCCACTGCCCGGCATTCTCGCGATGCTCCACGAGGTTGATGGGGTTGCCGGCCAGCGGCCGGCACTACCGAAAAGAAAACGCCCGCTTTCGCGGGCGTTTTCTTATTTCTTCGCTTCAGCCGGTTTCTGTTCCTCGGCCGGCTTGAACTCGGTCCGGCAGTCCACGCGGATCTGCTCACCGGTGCTGCGCCAGACGAAGGTGCGGCAATGACGGTTGCCGTCCTGGCTGTCGTTCACTGCGACCGCATAGAACGACTCGATGATTTCATCACGCGAGACCGTGCCATCGCCGTTCCAGTCCATGTCCTTCTGCTCGATGCCCTGGGTGATGGCGATGTTGGCGTACCAGGCATAGCCCAGCCACGCCAGCACGATCAGCACCAGGGCCAGCAGCGCCTTGCGACGCGGGCTGAACTTGCCGCGCAGGATCATGGCACGCGCCGGATGGTGGCGCCGAGCGAAGACAGCTTCTCTTCGATGTTCTCGTAGCCACGATCAAGGTGGTAGATGCGGTCGATGGTGGTATCGCCGCTGGCCATCAGGCCGGCCAGGATCAGCGATGCCGAGGCGCGCAGGTCGGTGGCCATCACCGGCGCGCCGCTCAGGTGCTCGTTGCCACGCACGATGGCGGTATGCCCTTCGACCTGGATGTCCGCGCCCAGGCGCAGCAGTTCGTTGACGTGCATGAAACGGTTCTCGAAGATCGTTTCGTTGATCACGCCCACGCCGTCGGCCACGCAGTTGAGCGCCATGAACTGCGCCTGCATGTCGGTCGGGAACGCCGGGTACGGCGCGGTGGTCAGGTTGACCGCCTTCGGCCGCTTGCCCTGCATGTCCAGGGTGATGCTGTCGTCGGTGGTCTCGATCTTCGCACCGGCTTCGACCAGCTTGGACAGTACCGCGTCCATGGTGTTCGGGCGCGCACGGTTGACCGTGACCTTGCCACCGGTCATCGCTGCGGCCACCAGGAAGGTGCCGGTCTCGATACGGTCGGGCAGCACTTCGTGGCGGCCACCGGACAGGCGCTCGACGCCTTCGATCACCAGGCGGGCAGTGCCCAGGCCTTCGATCTTCGCGCCCAGCGCGATCAGGCAGTGCGCCAGATCGGTCACTTCCGGTTCCATCGCGCAGTTGTCGAGGATGGTGGTGCCTTCGGCCAGCACCGCGCCCATCAGCACGTTCTCGGTGCCGGTGACGCTGACCATGTCGAAGGTGAAGTGCCCCCCCTTCAGCCGCTTGGCGGTGGCCTTGATGAAGCCGTTCTCGACCACGATCTCGGCACCCAGCGCCTGCAGGCCCTTGATGTGCTGGTCGACCGGACGCGAACCGATCGCGCAGCCGCCCGGCAGCGATACTTCGGCCGCGCCGAAGCGGGCCAGCAGCGGGCCCAGCACCAGGATCGAGGCGCGCATGGTCTTGACCAGCTCGTACGGTGCCACGTGCTGGTTGACCGAACGCGGGTCGACCACGATCGCACTGCCGCGCGACAGCGTGCCCTGGTCGATGGTGACCTTGGCGCCCAGCTCGCCCAGCAGCTTCACCGTGGTGACCACGTCGTGCAGGTGCGGCACGTTGGTGATCTCCACCGGCGCATCGGCCAGCAGGGTCGCGCAGAGAATGGGGAGGACGGCGTTCTTGGCGCCGGAGATGCTCACTTCACCGTGCAGCGCAGCGCCGCCGGTCACAACGATCTTGGCCATGTATTCGGGATCTTCTGCGGTTCAGCCGGCTTCGGCCGGGGTCACGGTTTTCAGCGCCAGCGCGTGGATCGCGCCGCCCATCAGGTCGCCCAGCGTGGCATACACCATGCGGTGGCGGGCCAGCGGCATCTTGCCGGCGAAGGCCTCGCAGACCACGGTCGCTTCGAAATGCACGCCATCGTCGCCCTGCACGTCGGCGCGGGCGCCGGGCAGGCCGGTTTCGATCAGATTGCGGATGGTGTCGGCGTCCAACGGGCTTTCCTAATAAAATGTGCCTCCATTCTACTTCCGCTGCGTGGCGTCCGCATGGCCGAATCCCTGTTGCCCCCCCGTTCCGTCGACCCTGCCGGCCTGGTCGCCAGCGGCCGCCGCGTGTTCGAGATCGAGCGGCAGGCGCTGGACGCCGTGGCCGACCGCCTTGGCGAGGCGTTCCAGCAGGCCTGCCAGGCGATCTTGGCCAGCCGCGGCCGGGTGGTCGCCACCGGCATGGGCAAGTCCGGGCACATCGCCCGCAAGATCGCCGCCACCCTGGCCTCCACCGGGACCCCGGCCTTCTACGTGCACCCGGGCGAGGCCGGCCACGGCGACCTGGGCATGATCACCGAGGACGACGTGGTGCTGGCGCTGTCCTATTCGGGCGAGTCGGACGAAGTGCTGATGCTGCTGCCGGTGCTCAAGCGCCAGGGCAACGTGCTGATTTCCATGACCGGGCGCCCACAGTCCAGCCTGGCCACCGCCGCCGACATCCACCTGGACGTGAGCGTGCCGGCCGAGGCCTGCCCGCTGGCGCTGGCGCCGACCTCCAGCACCACCGCCTCGCTGGCGATGGGCGACGCGCTGGCGGTGGCCCTGCTCGACGCACGCGGCTTCACCGCCGACGATTTCGCTCGTTCACACCCGGCCGGCAGCCTCGGCCGCCGCCTGCTGCTGCACATCACCGACGTGATGCACACCGGCGACGACCTGCCCAGCGTGGGCGCCGACGCCAGTCTCAGTGAAGCGCTGATGGAGATGAGCCGCAAACGGCTGGGCATGACCGCCGTGGTCGATGCCGGCGGCGTACTGATCGGCCTGTTCACCGACGGCGACCTGCGCCGCGCGCTGGACAGCGCGCTGGACGTGCGCACCGCCAAGATCGCCGATGTGATGACGCGCAACCCACGCACCATCGGCGCCGACCAGCTGGCGGTGGAGGCGGCCCGGCTGATGGAGACCCACAAGATCACCGGCCTGATCGTGGTCGATGACCAGGGCCGCGCAGTCGGCGCCCTGAACATTCATGACCTGTTGCGGGCCCGGGTGGTTTAACCGACAGTCCGTAGACCCCATTCAGTCTGTACTGCCCCACCCGAACCCACCGAGCCTGCCGCCCTGATGCCCTGGTCCCCCTTGCCCGCCTTCCCTGCCCACCTGCATGCCGCCGCGGCCCGTATCCGCCTGGCCTGCTTCGACGTGGACGGCACCCTCACCGACGGTCGGCTGTACTACGACAAGGACGGCAACGAGAGCAAGGCGTACTTCGTGCAGGATGGCCTGGGCCTGAAACTGCTGCAGCAGCACGGCATCCACCCCGTGCTGATCACCGCGCGCAACAGCCAGTCCGCGCTCAAGCGCGGCGCCGACCTCGGCATCGACACCCAGATCGCCGTGGGCGACAAGCTGGCCAGCGTGCAGGCGCTGTGCGCGCAGCATGGCATCGGCCTGGAACAGGTGGCCTTCATGGGCGATGACCTACCGGACCTGGCGCCGCTGGGCGCGGTCGGCCTGGCGGTGGCGCCGGCCAACGCCCATCCGTGGATCGCCGAGCGCGTGCACTGGCAGACCCGTGCCGATGGCGGGCGTGGCGCCGCGCGCGAGCTGTGCGACATCCTGCTGGCCGCGCAAGGGCATGTGGATGCGGTGCTGGCGAGGTTCGGCGCATGAACCTGCCGACCGTGAACTGGCGCACCCTGCTCGGCATCGGCCTGCTGCTGGCCGCCCTGCTGAGCAGCTGGGCGGCGCTGCGCAACCGCGACAAGGGGCCAGCCAGTGGCGGCCAGGAAGTGGGCGTGGATTACATCCTGCACGACTTCCAGATCGTCGCCCTGGATGATCAAGGCAAGGAATCGACCACGCTGCGCGCACCGTTGCTGGAACGCCAGCGCGGTGACCAGACCATCAACATCGCCACGCCGTTGTTCGAGATGCCGGACAAGGATGGCAGGCACTGGACCCTGCGTGCCGAAACCGGCTGGCTCAGCGCCAAGGGCGACGAGATGAAGCTGCGCGGCAACGTCGCCGGCGACAGCCCGGTCGGCCCGGGCACGGTGCCGACCACCTTCCGCACCGACCATCTGGACGTGTTCCCGAAGGAAAACCGCGCCCGCACCGACGCCCTGGTGACCATGACCCGCCCGGGCATGGAACAGTCCGGTGTCGGCTTCGAAGTGGATTCGAAGAACAACACGTATCATTTCCTCAGCCAGTCCAAGGGCCGCTACACGCCCAAACGCTGATTCCGCCGCCGGCCT
>NZ_JASJSQ010000055.1:0-32082 GCF_030236855.1 Stenotrophomonas maltophilia group sp. Smal13 | reverse complement strand
GGGAGGGGCGGGGGACCAGGGCGGGGGCTTCGAGCGACATGCGCGCATTGTAGCGGCCACTGCCTGTCGATTACGCTGGGGAATCGACTGCGGCGACGGCACATGGAAGGGAAGCTGTGTTGAAGATTCTGCGCGGACTGGGCTGGACCCTGGCGGGCCTGCTGCTGTTGACCATCGTGGTGTGGTGCGCCTCACGCATGTGGCCGGTGCCGGAATCGCGGTTGCAGGCGCAGCAACGGCTGGAAGCGCGGCTGCCGGCGAGCGGGCGCAACGGTTATGCCCTGTTGTGGACGCTGCCGTTCGACGATCTGGATGCCGGCCAGCGCGAGCAGGCGTTGGCCGAGGACGTGCGCCGTTGGGAGGCCGACCTGCGGGGCAGCAGCGGCGCCCAGACACACCTGGTGGCCAACCATGCCGAGCTGCGCTCGCGGCCCGGTGCCAGTTGCGGGCCGGCCGCCAGCGGCTGCCTCGCCCAGGTCCGCGCGGACCCGCAACGCTTCGTGGAGGCCCACGCCGGCCACCAGCAGTTGCATGCGCGGCTGGATCAGCTGGCCGAAGCGGACTACTTCATGTCGCCGTTCCCGCCGAAGGGCGAGGGCGTTCTGGTTCCGTTGCCGGGCTATGGCGTGGTGATGGACGCCACCAGTGCACGCGCGCTGGCGTACGTGCAGGGCGATATCGACGGTGCCCTGCGAGGTGCCTGCCGTGGCTTGCAACTGGGCCGGCGGCTGTTGCCCGGCAGCAGCTATCTGGTCGAGAGCATCATCGGTGCCAGCCTGGTGCAGGCCAATGCCCAGCTGCTGGCCGACATGCTGGTCGAACTGCCGGCCGACCACCCCTTGCCGGCGGAGTGCGAACAGGCCATGCAGCCGCTGCGGGCCGAGGAACAGAGCCTGTGCCGTGCCATGCAGGGTGAGTACGCGATGAGCCGGGCGGCGATCGAGACATCGGCGCGGGAGTTCGGCGGCGTGCTGGTGCTGGATCGCAGCAGCACCCTGGCCCGCGTGGCCGGCAATCTTGGCTGGGCCTGTGGCGCGGCAGCCACATCGGCGCTGGAAGCGGATCGCCCGTTGCCAGTGCCGGCGCCACCGCAGCATGACTTCGGCTGCCTGTCGAATGTCATGGGCTGCGTGCTGACCGATATCGCCGCGCCGATCTATCCTGCCTATTCGTCACGGCCACAGGATGCCGCGGCGATGGTGCGGCTGCTGGGGGCGCAGCGTTGGCTGCGGCAGCAGACGGATGATCCGGTGGACGCACTGCAGCGGCTGCCGGTGCAGTTCCGCTCGCCGGTGCGGGCGCCGCAGCTGTCGGCCGACGGCCGCCACCTGCAGGTGCCGCGTCGCTCTCCAGCGCGCAGCGCTGAAGAGAACCCGTGGCTGTCGGTGCCGTTGCAGAAGGAATCGGCTTCGACTGCTGCGGGACGCGACTGATGCGCGCTCAGCGTGCGTGTGGCTTCAACCGCAGGTAGACCTGCTTGCGCACCTGGGCGACCACCTCGCCGCTTTCATCGACGACATCATTGCTGAACCATCTCAGCACTTTGTCACCAGCGGCGGCTTCGGCGCGCAGTTCGTCCAGCAGTGCGTCATCGATGCGGAACGACGTACGTACGGTGCCTCTGCCGGGCTTGAGGAAATCGATGGCACCGGCACGGTCCCACACGTAGTAGTCGCGGCCGAGGATGTGCAGCAGGCCAAGCATCCAGAACGGATCGGTCATCGCAAACAGGCTGCCGCCGAAATGCGTGCCGACGTAGTTGCGGTTCCAGGGCCGCATGCGCAGTTCGACGTCGATCTGCCGGTAGTCCGGCGAGACCCGGGTGACGTGGATGCCGGTGAACAGGAACGGCGGCCAGAGATTGATACCGAAGCGGAACAGGCGGGCGTTCATGCGGGTCCGGGGGCGCAGGGCGAGGCGCTCAGTCTAACCATTCGCATGCGTATGTTGCACCCCGGGCGGCGAGGGTCACGCCTCGCCGTCGATGACATACCCATCGCGGCCGTTGGCCTTGGCCTGGTACAACGCGGTGTCGGCGCCTTCGACGAAATGGTGTGGTTGCAGCGTGCCGTCGGGTACGCGGGTGAACACGCCGATGGTGAGGGTGACGCCTGCTTCGCTGCCGTCACCGGGCGCCGGCAGTGCGCGCACGCAGGCAATCAGGTCCTCGATGACCTGACGCGCGCCCTCGGCCGGGGTATCGGGCAGCACCAGTGCGAACTCGTCGCCACCGTAGCGCGCGGCCATGTCGCGAGGGCGTCGCGCATGCGCACCGATCAGGCGTGCAACATCGCGCAGCACGCGGTCGCCGACCTGATGGCCGTGGCGGTCGTTGTGGCGCTTGAAATGGTCAACGTCGATCAGTGCGAGGCTCAAGGACTTGCCACTGCGTCGCGCGGCATCGCATTCCTGTTGCAGCGACTGCTCGAAACGCAGGCGATTGCCGAGACCGGTCAGCGCATCGCGGTTGGCCAGGCGGTGCCAGGCCGAGACGCGCCAGGTCGCCCAGGCCAGCAGCACCAGCAGGATGCCCAGCATGGCGCTGGCCGGTGCCCACCACAGGTCACCGGCGCGCAACAGCAACCAGCTCAGCAGCGGTGGAAGCGGCAGCGAGCACAGCGCCGCGAGCCATGGCAGGCGCAGGCCGAGCAGGATCACGCACAGTGCCACCAGGACGCCACTGATGGCGTGCTGCCAGAGGCGGGGCAGCAGGTCGATCTGCTTGTGCTGCAGCAGCATCGAAGCGATGTTGGCCTGGTACTCACTGCCGCTCATCCAGAACTCGCGGGTGGTCGGGGTCAGCAGCCGCGGTGCGATGCCGCTGGCGGTCATGCCCACCACGATGCGGCGGCCGTGCAGCATCGCCATGTCCACGTGACCATCCAGCACATCGGCATAGGACACCTGCGGCAGGCGTTCGGGCGGTCCGGCATAACGCACCCGCACGTAGTCGTTGCGCCGCCATTGATAGGGCGAACCGATCTCCGGGTCGGGGTCGGGCAGGCCGTGCACCGCGCCCGCCGGCAGGTCGGCCAGCGCCAGGCCCAGTGCTGGCCAGTGGGCCTGGCCGATGCCGGCACGCAGGTACACGCCGCGCGCGACACCATCGCCATCCACTTCCACATCGGTGTGGCCGATCGCTGCAGCACTGGCCGCGATCTGCGGAATCGGCAGCATTTCCTCGGCCATGCGGTCGCCGGCGGCCGGTGCCGCGAGTACCGGCAGCACCACCCGGCCGTTGCGGCGTATCGCGGCGGCCAGTTCATCGTCCTGGCGGCTGTCGCGACGATCAGGTTCGGACAGCATCAGGTCCAGTGCGACGCGCTCGGCACCGGCATCGGTCAGCCGGTCGAGCAGGCGGGCATGGATCGAGCGGGGCCAGGGCCATTGGCCGATGCGCTGCAGGCTGCCCTCGTCGATGGCCACGATCAGCACGCTGGGGTCGGGGCGGTAGTCCCAGTTGCCGACCATGGCGTCGTAGGCCGCTTCGTCCTGTCGCCACAGCCACTGGCCCTGGCTGGCGATCACCGTCAGCACCCCGGCCAGCAGTGCCAGCAGGATCCGCTTCGGCCACGGCAGCGGCGAGCGCCTCATAACAACAGCAACAGCAGCAGGGCGCCACCACCGGCGCCGTAGCACAGGCGGCAGGGCAGCTTGATCTGCTGGGCCGGTGAGTACTCACCCGCATGACCATCGTCGTCGATGTACTGCACACGCACATGCAGGGTGCCGCTCCACGGCCGCTTGAAGCTGACCTGCGGCTCGCTCACGGTCTGGTCGACCAGGGGCGCCCTGAAGTCGCCACGACGGTCCACCTGCACCCGGTACTGCTGGCCTTCGCTGCCGGCCTGCCAGCGCAGGGTCAGTTCGCCATGCGCGGCCTCAGGCGGCTGCAGGGCAGGGTCCACCGGTTCATTGCTCAGTTGCAGGGGCAGGGCCTGGCCGTAGCGGCCCTGGTGGCCGTTGCCATCGCGCGACGCCACCCGCCAGAAGTACTCGCCGGGCGGCAGCGGCTGCGCCAGGCGCAGGTCGGTGCCTGGGGTGCTCTGTTCCTGCAGTGGCTGCACGAAGCTCGGCTCGGCGGCGATCTGCAGCACGCTGCTGCGCGCGCCCGGCGCCTGGCTCCAACGGAAGCGCGGGCGGTCGCTGTTGACGGTCTGCCCATGCAGGGGGGCCACGGTGAGCGGCGGCGGGGGCTGGTCGCTGAGTTCGAAATCGGCGCTGGCGTCGAGGCCTTCCACGCCCTGTGCATCCACCGCGCGCAACAGGATGCGCAGCTGGCCGGGGGGCAGGTCACCGATCGCCAGCCGGGTGTCGGCGGTGGTGGCGGCAAACAGCAGGATTTCCGGCGTCGCTGCCTGTACCACTTCCACGCGGTAGCGCGCGGCGCCGTCGACGGGGTCCCAGGCAAGCAGGGTCGGCAGGGGCGCCAGGCGCACCTCGTCGCTACGCAGCTGCGGCGCTGGAAGAAGGGCGGAGACAGCGTCCGGTGCGGCATCGGCGCTGCTGCTGCGGCTGGCCTGTCCAGGCTGGACCAGGCGCTTGCCGTGGGTGTTGCCGACCTGGACCTTGCCCTGTAGTACTTCGGTGGCAGCCACCTGGCCGGTGTCACCGGCGCTGACCCGGAAGACGGTGCCGCGCACGCTGCTGGTCGCCGTAGGTGCATCGATGATGTAGCGCGAGGCCGGGCCACGGGCAGGTGTCACCCGATTGCTGGCGCGGCCCTGCTGCAGGCGCAGGCGGGTATCGACCATGCCGGTGTGGCCGTAGCGGCTGAGCTGGTCCAGGCGCAGCCGGGAGTACTCGCGCAGCTGCAGGCGCGAGGCGTCAGCGAATTCAAGCGTGACGCTGGAGTCGCCTTCGGTCTGCACGGTGTCACCGATGCGAAGTTGTTCCCCGGCGAGTATCGCGCGCGAGGCACTGCCATCGGCGCCTGACAGTTCGACCTTGCCGCGCACCGACAGCACGCGGGCAGGTGCCGGTTCGATGCGCAGCCAGCTGATCGGGAAGCGCAGCAGCTGCCCCGGTGGCAGCTGGTAGGGGTTGTCGATGCGGTTGTGCTGTTGCAGCTGCTGCCAGCGCACCGAGGGCTTGAGGTACAGGCCTCCCAGATCCCACAGGGTATCGCCGGGACGGACCCGGTAGTTCCAGTCCTGGGCGGCGGCCATGGCCGGCAGGAAGAGAAGAGCGCAGAGCAGCGCGCCCTGGAAGCGCATGGCGAACGACAGCGAGCGGACGAAGGTCACAGTTTGCAATCCCGGCAATGCGGGGGCGCAGCTGCAAGACCCCATGGCCCCGACCTCATCCCCCCGAACGGATCGTGGCGACCGTACGGCCGCCATCCCGCGCATTATTGCCCGCGTTCAGTGCAGGGATTCTGAACGAAGTGGGTTCCCGTTCAGAACAGCAGGGAGGCCATCCGGCGGCGGTACTGGCC
Source organism: Stenotrophomonas maltophilia group sp. Smal13 (assembly GCF_030236855.1). NCBI lineage: Bacteria > Pseudomonadati > Pseudomonadota > Gammaproteobacteria > Lysobacterales > Lysobacteraceae > Stenotrophomonas > Stenotrophomonas maltophilia group sp. Smal13. The sequence goes on along the minus strand of NZ_JASJSQ010000055.1, from coordinate 26,645 downwards.
GACCAGGTCCTCGTCGGAGATCACATTGAAGGCGTCGATCAGGACCTTGCGCGGCAGTCCGTCCTCGAACGTGCGGTCGATCCGCAGCATTTCCAGGAACTGGGCCAGCGCGGCTTCGTCGTGGCCACCGAGCAGCAGCTGTACGCCACGCAGGTGGCGTGCGTTGAGGTCCTTGCCATCGGCGGCGATGCGCGCGTCCAGCACTTCGGCGGCCGGGGCGTCCTTCAGGGCCGAGGCGAAGGCCAGCCGGGCGCGTGCACGCACGGCACGGTCGTCGGTGGCCAGGTTGGCGGGCAGGCCATCGATCAGCAGACCGGCTTCATCCACGCCACCGATCTGCAGCAGGGCCAGCGCCAGGTCGAGCTTCAGCTCGTCCTTGTCCGGCTCGGCGGCGATCTGCGCGCGCAGCACGTCCACCTGCGCCTGCGGGTCCAGCGGCGCTTCGTCTTCGGCGACGGCGTCGCCGATGTCGGCCGGCACGATGCCGTGCTGGGCCAGGAATTCACGCAGCTGGCCTTCCGGGATGGCCCCCGGGAAGCCGTCCACCAGCTGGCCGCCCTTGACCAGGAACACGGTCGGCACCGAGCGGATCTGGAAGGCGGCGGCGATCTGCTGTTCCTTGTCGACGTCGACCTTGGCCAGTTCGAAGGCGCCGTTGTACTCGGCAGCCAGCTTTTCCAGCATCGGCCCGAGGGTCTTGCACGGCCCGCACCAGGTGGCCCAGAAGTCGACCAGCACCGGCGTCTGCAGCGACTTCTGCAGGACTTCGGCCTCGAAGGTCGCAGTGGTGGCGTCGAATACGTAGGTCGTCTCGGTCATGGGGGGAAAGCATCGTTTGGCGTCTGGAGACTGATTCTATGGTGACGATCGATGCCGGTCTCAACCCGGGTTGTAGTAAATGCCTGACAATGCCGCCTTCCTGTCGCCGTCCTTTCCGGAGCCTGCATGTCGTCCCTGTCCCCGTTGCTGCGCCTGTCCGGTCTGGTCGCCGCACTGCTGTTCGTGCTGGCGGTGCTCGGTTTCGGCGCCGGCCTGGAAGGCTACGCACAGGCTCGCCACCCGGTGGCGCTGCTGGGAGCACAGGGGGTGCCGCATGCGCTGGCCTTCAATCTGCTGGGCTTCGTGCTGCCGGGCCTGCTGGCGGTGGTTGTGGCCGAGTGCCTGCGCCGTGGGCTGCCGGCAACCGCCGGCTGGGCGCCCCGGGTGGGCAGCCAGATGCTGCTGCTGGCCGGGTTGGCGTTCGCCGCGATGGGGCTGCTGCCGCTGGATGTGGATGACCTGCACGGGCCGGCCAGCCAGCTGCATGCCAGCGCCTGGATGATCTGGGTGCTGGGTTTCGTTGCTGGGACCCTGTTGCTGGGCACGTCGCAGTTGCGCCAGGCGCATGGCCGCGCGCTGGGCGCAGTGGCGCTCGCCTGTGGCGTACTGGCCGCGCTGGCGGCGTTTGCCCTGCAGGGCGTGTTGGCGGCGCCGCTGGCACAACGGCTTGCGTTCGCCTGCTGGACGGCCTGGCTGGCCCTGGCCCTGCCGTTGTCGCGGCCGCGCTGAGACCGGCCTCGGGCGCTCGCGGAGCCGGCCTTCAGCGGGCGGGATTGGAGACGTTTGCCGCACTGCGGTACGCTGTACCGCTTTGCCGCCGCATCCGCGTGTTCCATGACCAGCGCTGAAACCAACGCCTACGACCCGCAGCAGGTTGAATCCGCCGCCCAGCAGTACTGGGACGCCACCCGTGCCTTCGAAGTCGACGAGACTTCGGACAAGCCGAAGTACTACTGCCTGTCGATGCTTCCGTACCCGTCCGGTGCGCTGCACATGGGCCACGTGCGCAATTACACGATCGGCGACGTGATCAGCCGCTACAAGCGCATGACCGGCCACAACGTGCTGCAGCCGATGGGCTGGGACGCGTTCGGCCTGCCGGCGGAAAACGCCGCGATCAAGAACAAGACCGCACCGGCGGCCTGGACCTACAAGAACATCGAGCACATGCGTGGCCAGTTCAAGGCCATGGGCTATGCCGTTGACTGGTCGCGCGAGTTCGCCACCTGCCGCCCGGACTACTACGTCCACGAGCAGCGCATGTTCACCCGCCTGATGCGCAAGGGCCTGGCCTACCGCCGCAATGCGGTGGTGAACTGGGACCCGGTCGACCAGACCGTGCTGGCCAACGAGCAGGTGATTGACGGCCGCGGCTGGCGCTCCGGCGCCCTGGTCGAGAAGCGCGAGATTCCGCAGTGGTTCCTGCGTATCACCGATTACGCCCAGGAACTGCTGGACGGCCTGGACGAGCTGGACGGCTGGCCGGATTCGGTCAAGACCATGCAGCGCAACTGGATCGGCCGCTCCGAGGGCCTGGAAATCCAGTTCGATGTACGTGACGTTGACGGCGGCGTGCTGGATCCGCTGCGCGTGTTCACCACCCGTCCGGATACCGTGATGGGCGTGACCTTCGTGTCGATCGCCGCCGAACATCCGCTGGCGCTGCATGCGGCGAAGAACAACCCGGAACTGGCCGCGATGCTGGCCGACCTGAAGCAGGGTGGCGTGTCCGAGGCGGAACTGGAAACCCAGGAAAAGCGCGGCATGGACACCGGCCTGCGTGCGCTGCATCCGGTCACCGGCGAGCCGGTGCCAGTGTGGGTCGCCAACTTCGTGCTGATGGGCTACGGCACCGGTGCGGTGATGGCCGTGCCGGGTCATGACCAGCGCGACAACGAAGTGGCCAACAAGTACGGCCTGCCGATCAAGCAGGTGATCGCGCTGAAGGATGCGCGCACCGAAGAAGAGCGCACCTGGGATGGCAGCCGCTGGCAGGACTGGTACAGCGACAAGAGCCGTGCCTTCGAGCTGGTCAACTCGGCCGAGTTCGATGGCCTGGATTTCCAGGGTGCCTTCGAAGCCCTGGCCGAACGATTCGAGCGCAAGGCCCAGGGCCAGCGCCGCGTCAACTACCGCCTGCGCGACTGGGGCGTGAGCCGCCAGCGCTACTGGGGCTGCCCGATTCCGGTGATCTACTGCGCCAAGTGCGGTGCGGTGCCGGTGCCGGAAGAACAGCTGCCGGTGGTGCTGCCGGAGGACGTGGCATTCTCGGGTACCGGTTCGCCGATCAAGACCGATCCGGAATGGCGCAAGACCACCTGCCCGGACTGCGGTGGCGCGGCCGAGCGCGAGACCGACACCTTCGACACCTTCATGGAGTCGAGCTGGTACTACGCCCGCTACACCTCGCCGGGTGCCCGTGACGCGGTCGACAAGCGCGGCAACTACTGGCTGCCGGTCGACCAGTACATCGGTGGCATCGAGCACGCGATCCTGCACCTGATGTATTTCCGCTTCTATCACAAGCTGCTGCGCGACGCGCGGATGGTGGACAGCAACGAACCGGCGCGCAACCTGCTGTGCCAGGGCATGGTGATTGCCGAGACCTACTACCGCCCGAACCCGGATGGCTCGAAGGACTGGATCAACCCGGCCGATGTGGAAGTGCAGCGCGACGAGCGCGGCCGCATCACCGGCGCGACCCTGATCGCCGACGGCCAGCCGGTGGTGGTCGGTGGCACCGAGAAGATGTCCAAGTCGAAGAACAACGGCGTGGACCCGCAGGCGATGGTCGACAAGTACGGCGCCGACACCGTGCGCCTGTTCTCGATGTTCGCCGCGCCGCCGGAACAGTCGCTGGAGTGGAACGAAGCCGGTGTGGATGGCATGGCCCGCTTCCTGCGCCGCCTGTGGGCCCAGGTGCAGAAGCATGCTGCCGATGGCGCCGCTCCGGCGCTGGATGTTGCAGCACTGGATGCCAACCAGAAGGCACTGCGCCGCAAGACCCACGAGACCATCGGCAAGGTCGGTGACGACTATGGCCGCCGCCACAGCTTCAACACCGCCATTGCTGCGGTGATGGAACTGATGAACGCGCTGGCCAAGTTCGAGGACGGCAGTGCGCAGGGGCGCGCGGTGCGCCAGGAAGCGCTGCAGGCCATCGTGCTGCTGCTCAACCCGATCACCCCTCACGCCAGCCATGCCTTGTGGCAGGTGTTGGGCCATGGCGAGACCCTGCTGGAAGACCAGCCGTTCCCGCAGGCCGATGCCGGTGCGCTGGTGCGCGACGCGCTGACCCTGGCCGTGCAGGTCAACGGCAAGCTGCGTGGCACCATCGACGTGGCGGCCGACGCTGCGCGCGAGCAGGTCGAGGCACTGGCCCTGGCCGAGCCCAACGCGGCCAAGTTCATGGAAGGCCTGACGGTGCGCAAGATCATCATCGTGCCGGGCAAGATCGTGAACATCGTCGCCGCCTGATGTACCCCGTACCGGCCACCCGCGTGGTGGCCGGTACCATTCCGGTGCAGGGCCCGGCGTTTGATGGCCCTGCATTCACGCGGCTTCGGGCACGCTGTGTGTTGCCGTGATCGCCCGGCTCCGCCAGACTGTCTCCATGACCCGAATCCTGCTTGCCCTCGTTCTTGTCCTCGGCCTTGCCGGCTGTGGTTTCCATCTGCGCAACAAGCTGATGCTGCCGACCGACACGGCACCGGTGAAGGTGGTTTCCACTGCGCCGTACAGCGAACTGGTCAAGCTGCTCAACCGCAGCCTGCTGGCCTCCGGCGCCAGGCTGGCCGATGAGGACAGCAAGGAGCCCAGCGCCCAGCTGCAGGTACTGTCCGAGCGCTGGGGCGACCTGCCGATCGCCATCGACTCGCAGGGCCGTGCGCAGGAATACAGCCTGCGCTACGCGGTGATCTTCATCTTCCGTCGCGAAGACGGCAGCGAACTGGTGCCCCAGCAGGTGATCGAGCTGTCGCGCGACTACGTGTCGCCGCCGACCGACGCCACCGGTACCACCACCGAACGTGAAATCCTGGCCAATGAACTGCGCCGGGAAATGTCCGCCTCGATCATCCGCCGCATCGACAGCGTGGTGCGTGCCGAGATCGAGAAGGGCGGCAGCCTGTCGGCGCCGAAGGACAAGCCCATCGAAGGCGCGGTACCGGCCGAGCCGGTCCCCGCAGCCAAGCACTGAGCCGCGCGCATGGAACTGCGTCCGGAGCAGCTGGCCAGCCAGGGCGCTGATACCGCGCTGGCGCCGGTCTACCTGATTGCCGGCCCGGAAACCCTGCGCGTGCTGGAGGCGGCCGACGCCATCCGCGCACGTGCGCGCGCCTCGGGCATTGGCGAACGTGAAGTGTTCGACGCCGATGGGCGTGATTTCGACTGGAACCAGCTCGACGCCAGTTTCAATGCCCCCAGCCTGTTCAGCGCCCGTCGCCTGGTCGAGGTGCGCCTGCCCAGCGGCAAGCCGGGCAAGGACGGTGCCGAGGTGATCAGCCAGTTCTGCGCCAATCCGGCGCCGGACGTGGTGTTGATGATCACCGCCAACGAATGGAGCAAGGCGCACCAGGGCAAGTGGGCCGAAGCGGTCAACCGCATCGGCGTGCTGTCGGTGGCGTGGGCGATCAAGCCGCACGAACTGCCGGACTGGATCGAGCGCCGCCTGCGTGGCAAGGGCCTGCGCGCGGACCCGGCCGCCGTGCAGCGCCTGGCCGAGCGGGTGGAAGGCAACCTGCTGGCTGCCGCCCAGGAAATCGACAAGCTGGCGCTGTTGGCCGATGGCCAGCCGCTGGATGTGGAGCGCATGGAGTCGCTGGTGGCCGATGCCGCCCGCTATGACGTGTTCCGGCTGGTGGAGGCGACATTCTCCGGGCAACCGCCAGCGGTGCTGCGCATGCTGGCCGGCCTGCGAGGCGAGGGTGAGGCGGTGGCTGCGTTGATGCCGATGGTGATCCGCGAGCTGCTGGCCGGTGCTGGCCTGGCCCGGGTGCAGGCCCGGGGTGGCAACCTGGCCGCCGAAATGAAATCGCGCGGCATCTGGGAATCGCGGCAGGCGCCGTACAAGCGCGCGCTGCAGCGGCATCCGGAAAGCAAGCGCTGGGAGCGCTTCGTGGCTGAAGCGGGACTGGTCGACCGTATCGCCAAGGGGCGCGCCGACGGCGATGCCTGGCTGGCGCTGGAGCGCCTGCTGGTGGCTGTGGCCGAACCGCGTGCCGTGCGCCTGCTGGCGCGGGCCTGAGCAATGAGCCTGCGGATCTACTACGGGGGCACCTTTGATCCGGTGCACCTCGGGCACCTGGCGATCGCGCGGGCTGCCCGTGACGAACTGCAGGTTGCCGTGCGCATGCTGCCGGCCGCCGATCCGCCGCACCGTGCCGTGCCCGGCGCCACGGCCGAGCAGCGCTGCAGCATGCTGTCGCTGGCCATCGGCGACGAACCGGGCCTGCTGCTGGACCGGCGCGAGCTGGATCGCGCGGCACGTTTCCCCGGTCGGCCGTCCTACACCGTGGACACCCTGCGCGAGCTGCGCGGCGAGCTGGGGCCGAGCCGGCCGCTGGCCTGGCTGGTCGGCGCCGACAGCCTGCTTGGCTTGTCCCGCTGGCACGAATGGGAGGCGCTGTTCGGGCTGGCTCATTTCGTGGTGGCGGAGCGCCCGGGTAGTCCGTTGCAGGCTGCGGTGGATGGCGAGCTGGGCCGGGCGCTGGAAGGGCGTTGGGCCGACACCGAGCAGGCCCTGTTCGCCAGCCCGGCCGGGCGCATCCTGCGCCTGCACCACCCGCTGCGCGAGGAATCGGCCAGCGCCGTGCGCTCGCAGATCGCCGCCGGCGGCCCCTGGCGCGCCCTGCTGCCACCCGGCGTGGCGGATTATGTGGCTGCACACGGGCTGTACCGCCCGGCCAGGCCGTGAATGGCGCAGCGGCGCCATCCCCGTATAATCGCCCCCACGTTTATCGAGTCGATCCACTTTGAGCAACCAGACCCAGCCCCAGACCATCAAGGTCGATCTGCCCAGCCCGCCGCCGTCCGTGCCGGAACTGCTGGCCAGCGTCCGCCAAGCCACCGAAGACCTGAAGGCCAAGGACCTGGTCGAGATCGACGTGCGCGGCCGGTCCAGCGTTGCCGACTACATGATCGTCGTTTCGGGCACCTCGACCCGCCACGTCAAGTCGATTGCCGACGAAGTCGTGCGCTTCGCCAAGAACATCGACGTGATGCCGCTGGGCGTGGAAGGCGAGCGCGAAGCCGAGTGGGTGCTGGTCGATCTGGGCGACGTGATCGTCCATGTGATGCTGCCGCGCGTGCGTGAGTTCTACGCCCTCGAGCGCCTGTGGACCGTCGGCGACCAGCCGCCGTCCAGCGACGACGAAGTGGCCTGAGCCACACGTTGATGCATCCCTTCGACGGCGCCGATGGCGCCGTCGACGTTTTGGAGGACCGTTGATGAAAGCCCGCCTGATCGCCACCGGTGAACGCGCCCCCAGCTGGGTGGCGCAGGGCTTCGCCGAGTACCAGAAGCGGCTGTCGCACTGGCTGCCGTTCGAGCTGGTGGAAATCGAGCCCGGCCTGCGTGGCAAGGGGCGCGATCCGCGCCGCGCCACCGAAGATGAAGGCAAGCGGGTCATCGCTGCGCTGCCGAAGAATGCCTATGTAGTGGCGCTGGATGTGCCAGGGCGACAGCTGAGTTCCGAACAGCTGGCACAGCGCCTGGAACACTGGCGCGGGCAGGGAAGGGACCTGGCGTTCCTGATCGGTGGCCCGGAAGGGCATTCGCCGGAGGTGTCCGCGCTGGCCGATGAGAAGTGGTCGATCGGTCCGCTGACGCTGCCGCATATGCTGGTGCGCCTGGTGGTGGCCGAGCAGCTGTATCGGGCTGCCGCAATGATTGCGAATCACCCCTACCATCGCGCGTGAAGAGTGGTTATACTAGTCGTCTGCCCGAATAGCTCAGCCGGTTAGAGCACTTGACTGTTAATCAGGGGGTCGTTGGTTCGAGTCCAACTTCGGGCGCCACCTTGTTGAAAAACCTGCATCGCGAGATGCAGGTTTTTTTTTGCGTCTTTGTAGCGTCGAGGTTGCGCGACTGCTGTTGTGGAGCCGGGCCATGCTCGGCTGCTGCGGATGAACCAGCCGAGCCTGGGCTCGGGTCTACAGCGTGAGATTGCCTCGCCAGAACGCCACCAGCGTAGCAACCGCCACAACCAGGATCGCAGCGAACAGTACCCCTTCCCAACGCGTAAATACCTGTTCGCCGCGTTGGTGCCGGGTCAATGCGAACAACGCCACGCCGGGCACGTACAGCAGTACCGACAGCAGCAGGTTGTCCAGCCCGCCGGCATACACCAGCCACAGCGCATAGGCGCTGGCCAGCAGTGCGACCACGAAATCGCGCCAGCGCACGCCTGGTTCACCGGCATAGGCCTGCCCACGCCAGGCCAGCTGTACGCCGAATGCCGTGGACAGGAAGTAGGGCACCAGGCTCATCGACGCGGCCAGCAGCACCAGCCCGGTATAGCTGCCGGAATTGACCAGCACCAGCAGCAGGAACAACTGGATCAGCCCGTTGCTCAACCACAGTGCATTGGCCGGCACGCCGCGCGCGTTCTCACGCCCCAGGAAGGCCGGCATGGTGCCGTCACCTGCGGCGGCATAGAGCACTTCGGCGCACAGCAGCACCCAGGCCAGCAATGCACCGAGAACGGAGATGATCGAACCGATGATGATCACCGTCGCGCCCCATTCGCCGACAATGGCTTGCAGCACATAGGCCATCGACGGATTAGGCAGTCCGGCCAGTTCCGCCTGCGACAGCACGCCCATCGACAACAGGCTGACCAGCACCAGCAGCAGCCACACGCCGAGGAAGCCGATCACCGTGGCGCGACCCACGTCGGCACGGCGTGCGGCGCGGCGCGAGTAGATGCTGGCGCCCTCGATGCCAATGAACACCCACACGGTCACCAGCATCATGCCGCGCAGCTGCTGGCCGAGGTCGCCGAGTGCAGGCGCGCCGAGGAAATCGGCGCGGAACACGTCCATGCGGAACGCGCCGGCGGCCAGGACCAGGAACAGGGCGATCGGCAGCAACTTGGCCACGGTCACCAGGCCGTTGACGATGGCGGCAGTGCGCAGTCCACGCAGCACCAACAGGTGCACGGTCCACAACAGCAATGAGGATGCGGCCACGGCGGCCGGGGTATTGCCTTCGCCGAACACGGGCATGAAGTGGCCGAGGCCACTGAAGATCAGCACGAAGAAGCTGGCGTTGCCGAGCACCGAGGCGACCCAGTAGCCCCACGCAGCGGAGAAGCCGATGTAGTTGCCGAAGCCTTCGCGTGCGTATGCGTAGATGCCGGTATCGAGATCAGGCCGGCGGTTGGCCAGGGCCTGGAATACGAAGGCCAGCATCAGCATGCCCGCGCCGCTCAGGGCCCAGCCGATCAGCGCGGCGGCAGGCCCGGCGCTGCGCGCCACGTTCTGCGGCAATGAAAAGATGCCGGCGCCGACCATCGAGCCGACCACCAGTGCAGTCAACGCGGGCAGGCCCAGGCGTTGCGAAGTTGCGGCCATGCAGATCCCCTGCGGCGGTGATGCCGCGTGCACACGGTAGCCATGTGCCCGTGAACATGCCTGCAAGGGGCGGAACGACGAAGGCCCGGGCAGCTGCCCGGGCCTTCGAAGTTGCTGCGTTGAAAGGTGTTGCCTGTATTACTTGATGGTGTACTTGGCACCGACGGTGAAGTAGCGACCGATGGCACCACTGAAGTGCAGCGGGTTGTAGTTGACACCGCCGTAGGTGGACGGATCCAGCGGCGCGATGCGATCGAACACGTTCTGCACCGAGGCGTTCAACTCGAAGGCTTCAGTGATGTTCCAGCGGCCCGACAGGTCGAAGGTGGTGAACGAGGAGATCTTCTTGACGTCCGTTCCGTCTGCATACGCGAACAGATAGGAGCCGTTCGGACCACGGAAGTCCTTGTTGTCCATCTTCGAGATGTAGTTGGCAACGCCGCTGACGCTCCACGGACCCTGCCTCCAGGTGGTGCCGAAGTTGATGCGGTCCTTCGGGGTGCCGATGCAGTTGGTCACGTCGCAGTTGCCGTGAGTACCCGCGTAGTCAACCGTCACGTCGGCATCGGTGCGCTCGAACTTGAGCACATGGCTCCACTGCAGGTCCATCTCCAGCTGGCCCGGGCCGATGTCGAAGGTCTGGCGGATATCGGTATCGATACCCCGGACCCGGGTCGATGCGGCATTGATGTACTGCGTGTTGACTGCCAGGATGCTGCCGGTGCCGGGCACGCCGTTGAGCAGGTTGCTGTCACGCAACACGTTGCCGGCGGCGATGGCTTCGGAGGTGCTGCCCTGGGCAATTTCGTTGGTGCGCTTGATCTGCCAGGCATCGATGGTCAGCGAGGTCGTGGACGTCGGCTGCAGGACGATACCCACCGAGTAGCTCTTGGACTCTTCCGGCTTCAGATCCTTGTTCGGGCGGGTGATGATGGCCACCGGCAGGGCACCGCAGTCATCCCCGGTGGCACCCGGTGCAGGGTTGCCGTTCGGGCAACGTACCGGATCGGACGCGTTGGAGAACGCTGCCAGGCCACCATCGCCGTTCTCGGCCGGGTTGGGTGCCCGGAAGCCTTCGGCGTAGCTGCCACGCAGTGCGATCCAGTCGGCCGGGGTCCACTTGATGCCGATCTTCGGCGTGGCCTTGCCTTCACCGCTCTCGTACTTGTCGTAGCGAACCGCACCGGACAGTTCCAGGGTTTCCAGCACGGGCGCAGACAGCTCAACGTAGCCTGCGTACACGTTCTGGGTGCCGTCGTAGGCCGAGTAGCCCAGGCCGATGATCTGGCCCTTGTCGGTGTAGGTCTGCGGGGTCAGGCTGTTGCTGGTCTTGCGCCATTCGGTACCCAATGCCAGGCCCAGCGGGCCACCCTTCAGGTCCATCAGGCTGCGCGACACGGTGAAGTCGAACATGTCCAGGCTGGACTTGGCGCGGGCGCTGATATCCGGCGAGATGAAGTCGTACAACGCCTGCGAGTTCATGCCCGCGTTGTCACCGATGCGCCAAACACCACCGGCGCAGTTCGGGTTGGCCAATGCGCAACGTACGTTGTCGTAGTTGAGGAAGCCGGTGCGCTTGTTGACCAGATCAGTGCCCGAGTGCAGATAGGCGGTGTCGTAGCTCCAGTCGCCCCAGTTGCCCTTGACGCCGACCAGGAAGCGGGTGAACTCATTGGTGTTGTTGGTCACGCGGGGACCGACATCCCACGCCGAATAACGCAGGCGCGAGGCCTGGCCGGGAATGGGATTGTCAGGATGATTCGGGCCCAGCACCACTGCGCCCGGGCCACTGTTGCCGTTGACCGGGCCTTCGGGGAAGCCCCAGCTGCCGGATACGCCGGACGGGGTGTTGCTGAAGGTGGTCTCTTTCTTCGAGTAGCCGATTTCGGTGTAGATCTCGCCACCTTCACCAAACGCGAAGCTGGCACGGCCAAACACGTTGACGTACTTCTCTTCCGGGGTCAGATCGCGATACAGCTGGTTCGGATCCCACAGGCAGCCCTGCGCCTGTGCAGTAGTCTCGGTCTGGCCGGGAATGGTGGTCAGGCCAGCACAGCCCGGCAATGCGACCAGGAAGGCAGGATTGTCCTTGGTCACATTGCGATCGTCATACACCGAACCGTTCGGACCAACACCGCCGCGGGTCTTGCCGCTGAGGAAGGCGCCGCCGAGGAACTGGGCGTTGTTGCCATAGCCCCACGGGCGGGTATCGCCGGTACCGATCCACTTGCGGTTCTTGCGATCACTGATCTTGATCGCGTCGGTCTTTGCCACATCCAGGCTGAAGAAGGCATTCCAGCCGTCGGTGGCCAGATCGCCGGTACCGGCGGTCAGGGTCGCCTTCTTCGCGTCGCCATCGCTGTCGCCAGACAGGCCGTAAGAGGCGCGAAGGATCGCGCCCTGGAAATCGCTGCGCAGGATGATGTTGACCACGCCGGCGATGGCGTCGGAACCATAGATCGCCGAGGCGCCGTCCTTCAGCACTTCCACGCGTTCGACGGCGTCGAGCGGGATGGTGCTCAGGTCGGTGAAGACCTTCTGGCCGTCATCGGCCAGGCCGTAGGTGGCCATGCGGCGACCATTCAACAGGACAAGGGTCGAACCCGCGCCCAAGCCGCGCAGCGAGATGCCGGCACCACCGCCGGCAAAGCCGTTGCCGAAGGTCTTGGGAATGGAGCCGGAACCGTCGGCGGTCAGTGTCTGCAGGTACTCGGCAACCGTGGTCTTGCCCGTACGGTCGATTTCCTGGCGGGTCACCACCTGCACCGGGGACGGTGTTTCAGTGTTGGTGCGCGGGATGTTCGAACCGGTGACCGTGATGCGGTCCAGGTTGGTGGCCTTTTCCTGCGCGAAAGCGGAGGTGGAAGCCACGGCGCCAACCAGCAGCAGCGTGCCGCCGGTAAGGATATGGGTGATGGACGATGCCAGGGTTGTGCGGCGGCGGCTGGCGGGCCGTTGGATCAGGTGTTTCACAGCTTCTCTCCTAACTGGAAAACCGTAGCGTTGAGGGCTGTCTCCGGAAGATTCCGGGACGGACCAATCTAGGTTTCCGACAGGTGACGAAGTCGTGAATTTTTGCTTAATCAATAACAGTTGATCCTGTTCCGTCCGTACCCGCCCGGACGGAAGCGCCGGCCCGGCAAGCAGCCGGGCCGGCGATCACCTCAGTCCGGCAGCGAGAACTGCACCGGCACCATGCCGATGGCCGGCACGGCCACGCCATCACGCTGGGCCGGCTCGAAGCGCCAGTGCCTGAGCACCTGTTGGCGTGCGGCCTGGTCCAGGCTGCGCGAGCCACTGCTGCGCTCGATGCTGACCACCGCCGGCTGCCCGTGGGAGTCCACCTCTACCCGCAACAGCACCGTCCCCTGCTCGCGGTTGCGCAGTGCCGCCAGCGGGTAGGCCGGCGGCGGGGCGCTGCGGTACTGCAGCTGGGCGCCGGCCAGAGGCGTGGAGGTATCGATGCTCGGTGCCAGCTGGGGCGGGGCCGGTTCGGCGGCCGGCAGTGCGATGCCCTGGGTCTCCTCCACGGTCGCGGTGGGTGCAGGCAGTGGCGGTGCTACCGGCTGCGTCCGGGGTTTCGGCACCACCTGGACGATCTCTCTCGGCGGGATCGGAACCGGCGGCGTGGGCGGTGGCGGGATCTTCTCGATCAGCCTGACCGCAGTCTTGTCACGTGGGACCTGCACGGCCTGGTAGGTCGCCGGGATCAGCAGCAACAGGAAGGCCAGCAGATGCAGGGCGATGGCCGCGCTCCAGGCGGCAACGCGGGCGGGGTCGAAATGCGGGGATGCAACGGGATACGTACGAACCATGGTCCACCTCCATGCCAGTGACGAAGTCCTCAACGCACCAGGGCCCGTGGCGGGGTTGCCGCACGCGGCTGGCAGTCCATCAGTAGCGCGACAGGGCGGCCACTGCCTAGAGGCAGGGGGGCGATCGTTGGGCTGGCCTTCAGCCAACGCCGGCTGCGGGCATGAAAAAGGCGGACCCCCTGCGGGATCCGCCTTTGTCGGCAATGGCGAACGGGATCAGCGACCCAGTTCGAACACCACGTCCAGGTTGACCGAGACGGTCGATTCACCCGGTGCGACCGGGGTGGCCTTGTCCATCGCCGCGCCGGCCGACATGGCTCGCATCATCGGCATCGGGCGGTAGCCGCCGCCAGCGTTCTCGGAAATGCTGACGATGCGGCGCACCTGCAGGCCCAGCGACTTCGCATAGGTCTGGGCGCGGGCCTGGGCCTTCTTCAGTGCAGCCAGGCGGGCTTCGTCATAAACCGGTTCCGGCTGGTCGATCTCGAAGCTGGGGCCGTTGATCTGGTTGGCGCCCTGCGCAGCCAGTGCGTCCAGCACCTTGCCCAGCTTGGCGATGTCGCGCACCTTCAGGCTGACCGTGTTGCTGGCCTGGTAGCCGGTGATCTTCGGTGCTTCGTTGTCGGCATAGCGGTACTGCGGATTGAGGCTGACGCCACTGGTCTGCACGTCGCGCTCGGCGATGCCGGCGGCCTTGATCGCGGCCAGTACCTTGTCCATCTGCTGGGCGTTCTGGCGCATGGCGCTGTTGCCATCGGCGGCCTGGGTGACCACACCGGCCGACAGGGTGGCCACGTCCGGCACGCGGGTCGCCTCGGCATTGGCCGAGATGTTCAGCAGGGTGCCTTCGGCCGGGGCGGCGATCGACGGCGACGACGGGGCAGCATGGGCGGTCATCGAGGTTCCAAGGGCGAGGGACAGGGCGAGCAGCAGCGGGGTGGCGGTCAGGCGCATGGAGAACTCCTTGTTGTGCCGTTGAGGGTGGTGTCGTAGCGATGAACGCGCTGTGAGCCCGTTCGGGGTTGCGCACGTTCCGGGACGGGTTGCCGACGATTCAGGTGGCGGCCTCAGGTTATGCTGTGCCGATGCTCTATCTTGCTTCCCGCTCCCCCCGACGCAACCAGCTGCTGGCCCGACTCGGACGCCCCTTCCAGGCCCTGGACCTGGAGGTCGTCGAGCAGCGCGCGCCCGCTGAAAGCGCCGAACAGTATGTCTGCCGGGTCGCCGCCGACAAGGCGAGCGCCGGGTTGGCCCGGGTGCTGGCCGATGACCCGCAGGCGCGCGTGCTCGGCTCGGACACCGAGGTGGTGCTGGATGGCGACGTGTTCGGAAAGCCCACTGACGCCGCCGATGCGCGGGCGATGCTGGCGCGCCTTGCCGGGCGTACCCATCAGGTGATGACCGCCGTGGTGGTGGTCGGCGCGGACGGGCTGGACAGCGAACTGGTCATTTCCGAAGTGACCTTCGCCCCGATCGACGCTGCCGACATCGCCGCCTACGTGGCCACCGGCGAGCCGTTGGACAAGGCCGGGGCCTACGCCATCCAGGGCGGGGCCGAGCGCTGGATCGAACATCTTTCCGGCAGCTACTCCGGCGTCATGGGGCTGCCATTGCTGCATACCGATCGTCTGCTGGCGCGCTGCGGCGTGCCGGCCACAACTGCCGATGCCGCCAGGGAGGCTGCCGATGTCTGAGGAAATCCTGGTCAATGTGACCCCGCGCGAAACCCGGGTCGCGGTGATCGAGAACGGCATGCTGCAGGAACTGCACATCGAGCGCGGTTGGCGCCGGGGTGTGGTCGGCAACATCTACAAGGGCAAGGTGCAGCGGGTGATGCCCGGCATGCAGGCCGCCTTCGTCGAAGTCGGGCTGGAGCGTGCCGCGTTCCTGCATGCCAACGACGTGGTGCGGCCGGCGCCGGTGGCCAGTGCCGATACCGAGAACACCACGCTGCCGCCGCCATCCAGCGTGCCGATCGTCGAGCTGCTGCGCGACGGCCAGGACATCGTGGTGCAGGTGGTGAAGGACCCGATCGGGACCAAGGGCGCACGCCTGACCACCCAGATCAGCATTCCCTCGCGCTACATGGTGCTGCTGCCGCAATCCAAGGTCGTGGGCGTTTCCGCACGCATCGAGGATGAAACCGAGCGCGCCCGGCTGAAGGCGCTGGTGACCGAACTGTCGGCGCAGCACGGGGGCTACGGCTACATCGTGCGTACCAATGCCGAGGGCCAGCCGGCAGAGGCCATCGCCGAGGACATCGCCTACCTGTCGCGCGTTTGGAACGTGGTCGAGCGTCGTGGCCGCGAAGCGGCCTCGTGCAGCAACATCTATGAAGACCTGAGCCTGCCGCTGCGATCGGTACGCGACCTGATCCGCAAGGACGTTGACAAGGTGAAGGTGGACTCCAAGGAGACCTTCGCGCAGTTGCAGGCCTTTGTTGCCAAGTACATGCCGGTGCTGGCCGAGAAGATCGAGCTGTACAGCGGTGATCGCCCGATCTTCGACATGTTCGGGGTGGAGGACGAGATCGGCCGCGCGCTGGACAAGCAGGTGCCGCTGAAATCCGGTGGCTACCTGGTGATCGACCAGACCGAGGCGATGACCACCATCGACGTCAACACCGGTTCGTTCCTCGGCCAGCGCAACCTGGAAGAGACGGTGTTCCGCACCAACCTGGAAGCTGCACAGGCGGTGGCACGGCAGCTGCGGCTGCGCAACCTGGGCGGCATCATCATCATCGATTTCATCGACATGGACGATGCCGAGCATCGCCGCCAGGTGCTGCGCACCCTGGAAAAGGCGTTGGCCCGCGACCATGCCAAGACCACGGTGTACGACTTCTCGCCACTGGGCCTGGTGGAGATGACCCGCAAGCGCACGGTGGAAAGCCTGGAGCGCCAGCTGTCGGAAACCTGCCCGCAGTGCAGCGGCCGCGGCAGCATCAAGACCACCGAGACGGTGACCTACGAGATCTTCCGCGAGATCACCCGTGCCGTGCGCCAGTTCGATGCCGCGCGCCTGCTGGTGATCGCGTCGACCAAGGTGGTCGCGCGCATCACCGACGAGGAATCCGCGGCGGTGGCCGAGCTGGAGGAATTCCTCGGCAAGAGCATCCGCTTCCAGGCGGACGAGCAGTACCTGCAGGAGCAATTCGATGTCGTTCTGCTCTGATCCTCGCCGGCCGCAGGCCGGCGGTGGCCGATGAGCGCGCCGCCGCGCCTGCGACTGCGAAGGATCCGCCGTCATTTCATTGCCGCCTGCGCGGTGGGCCTGGTCGGGCTTGCACTGCTGGTGGGCACCCTCAGCCAGCTGCTGCCGCTGGCCGAGCGCCATCCCGACAGGATTGCCGCCTGGCTGAGTGAACGCGCTGGCCAGCCGGTGCGTTTCGACCAGCTGCAGACCGCCTGGACCCGGCGCGGCCCGCTGCTGCAGCTCAAGGGCCTGCGCATCGGCGCCGGCCAGGGCCTGGCGATCGGCGAGGCCGAAGTGCTGGTATCGATGTACAGCGGCCTGTTGCCTGGCCGGTCGCTGACCGAGCTGCGCCTGCGTGGCCTGGCGCTCGACCTGCAGCAGGGCGAGGACGGTCGCTGGTCGGTACGCGGCCTGCCGCAGGCCGCCAATGGCGGGGACCCGCTGGATGCGCTGCGCCGGCTGGGCGAACTGCAGGTGATCGGAGGCCGCCTGGGCGTGCATGCGCCGGGGCTGGGAATCGACACCACGCTGCCACGCATCGACGTGCGCCTGCGGGTCAACGGCGACCGCCTGCGTGTAGGCGTGCGTGCCTGGGCCCAGACCGAAGCGCTGCCGTTGACGGCGGTGCTGGACGTGGACCGCGTGCGCGGCAATGGCCAGGCCTGGCTGGGCGCCGATCCGGTCGATTTCCATGCCTGGTCGCCGCTGCTGGCGGCCGGCGGCGTTCGCCTTCGCGAGGGCAAGGGCGAACTGAACCTGTGGCTGACCCTGCGTGATTTCGCGCCGGTGGCGTTGACCACCGATTCGGACCTGCGCGACGTACGCATCGACGGTGCGCCGATGCCGGAGCTGGCTGCACCGCAGCTGCAGCTGCAGCGGCTGCAGGCCCGCCTGCGCTGGCAGCGCCAGGCTGATGGCTGGGCGTTGCAGGTGCCGCGCCTGCGCCTGAAAACCGAAGAGGGCGAGCAGCAGCTCGATGGCCTGCAGCTGCAGCTTGGCAAGCAGCTCCGGGTCCGTTCTGGCGAAGTGCAGGCCGGCACCGCGCTGCGTGCGCTGGCCCTGAGCGATCGTCTCGAACCGGGCCTGCGTCGCTGGCTGTTCCTGTCCAGGCCGCAGCTGGAGGTGCGCGAGTTGCAGCTGGCGGGCGATCGCGATGGCCCGCTGTGGGCGCAGGGCGAACTGCAGTCGCTGGGCTTCGCCAGCGTGGGCAATTCGCCCGGCCTGCGCGGCCTGGGCGGGCGCTTCGAAGGCGACGCGGATGGCTTCAGCCTGCAGTTGCAGCCGCAACGGCAGCTGCAGTTCGATTGGCCGACCGGCTTTGGTGTGCGTCATGACCTGCATCTGGCGGGACAGGTGGTGGGCTGGCGCGACGAGGGCGGTGGTTGGCGTATCGGTACTGCGGCGATGCGCGTGGAAGGCACCGACTATGCGGCCGACGTGCGCGGCGGGGTCTGGTTCCAGGGGGACGGTACGCGGCCGTGGCTGCAGCTGGCGGCCAAGCTGGACGACGTGCCGATGACTGCGGCCAAGCGCTTCTGGATCCACTCCAAGATGAGCAAGGGCGCCACCGACTGGCTGGACATGGCGCTGGCCGGCGGCCAGGTGCGCAATGGCATCGGCCTGGTCAGTGGCGACCTGGACGACTGGCCGTTCGACAACAACGATGGCCGCTTCGAGGCCACCGGCCATATCACCAACGGTGACATCCGTTTCCAGCACGATTGGCCGTTGATGAGCCAGGTCGACGCCGATATCGCCTTCATCGGCCCCGGCTTCGACATGCATGGGCGCGGCGATCTGGCCGGTGTGGCGGTGCAGAAGTTCGAGGCGGGCATTCCGGATTTCGGGCAGCAGCCGCTGTATGTGCGCGCCGATGCGCAGAGCGAGGCGGGCAAGCTGCTGGCGATGCTGCGGCAGAGCCCGCTGCACAAGGATTATGGCGACACCCTGGACAACCTCACTGCTGCCGGCCCGGCGCATGTGACCTTCGATCTGCTGCAGCCACTGCACCACGATGAAGGTGGCGGCCACCTGCAGGGGACGGTTGATCTGGCCGGCGTGAAGCTGGTCGACAAGCGCTTCCAGCTCGCCTTCGACAACATGCAGGGGCAGGCGCGCTACAGCAATGGCGGTTTCGATGCCGAGGCACTGTCGGTGCGCCACCTCGGCCAGGATGGTCGCCTGAGCCTGCGTGCCGGTGGCTACGTGCACGACAGCAGACTGGCCTTCGAATCGCAGCTGTCGGCCACGCTGGATGCTGGCGTGCTGATCGACCGCGCGCCGGAGATGGCCTGGCTCAAGCCCTACATCACCGGAACCTCGCCGTGGACCATCGCGGTCAGCCTGCCCAAGGTCACTCCGGGGGCGCCTGCGCCGCCCAGCGAGCTGCGGTTGAGCTCCGATCTGGTCGGGACCCGGCTGGACCTGCCGGCGCCGCTGGACAAACCGGCTGCCGAGCCGTTGGCGACCACCGTGGCTGCACAGCTGCCGATGGGGGCCGGCCGCATCGACGTGGCGTTCGGCCAGCGCCTGGCGCTGGCCGCACGCAGCCACAACAACCAGACCGGTGTGCAGGTGACGCTGGGCAGCGACCATGTCGACCGCGAGCCGCCGCCGAGCGGATTGACCGTCAATGGCCGCAGCCCGACCCTGGACGCCCTGGAATGGATCAGCCTGGCGCGGGGTGGCAGTGATGACGACGCCATGCCGCTGCGTGCGGTGGACGTGCAGGTCGGCCAGTTGAAGCTGATCGGTGGCGTGTTCGAGCAGACCCGGTTGCAGCTGCGCCCGGGCGCGCAGGCACTGGATGTGCGCCTGGACGGCCCGTCGCTGGCCGGGCGCCTGACCGTCCCCAATGCAGACGGCGGCACCATCAGTGGCCAGCTCGACCGCGTGCACTGGCAATCCCTGCCGGCGGCTCTGGGTGCACCGGCCGCACCGGCACGGGTACAGGCCGGCGCCAACGACATGGACCCGGCCAAGCTGCCGCCGTTCGCGCTGGACATCGCCGACCTGAAGTTCGGCAAGGTGGTGCTGGGCCAGGCGGTACTGCGTACGCGGCCGCTGGCCAATGGCCTGAACGTGGACGAGCTGCGCTTCCGTGCGCCCGACCAGGAGATCGACATCAGCGGTCGCTGGCTGGGCCGCACCGGTGGTGCCCGCACCGAGCTGACCGCACAGGTGCGCAGCGAGGACCTGGGCGGATTGATGCAGAACCTCGACTACGGCGGCCAGCTGCGTGGCGGTTCCGGCCAGGCGCAGCTGCAGGCCACGTGGAGTGGGGGGCCGTCGGACTTCCAGCTGGGCAACCTGCAGGGCCGCCTGGACCTGCACGCGCGCAACGGCCAGCTGCTGGAGCTGGAACCGGGCGCCGGCCGGGTGCTGGGCCTGCTCAGTGTCACCCAGCTGCCGCGGCGCCTGATGTTCGACTTCCGCGACTTCTTCTCCAAGGGCTTCGCGTTCAACCAGATCGACGGCAGCATGCAGTTCGGCCAGGGCATGGCACGCACCGACAAAGTGCTGATCGAAGGCCCGGCAGCCAACATCACCATCCGCGGCCAGGCCGACCTGCGCAACCAGCAGTTCGACCAGACCATCGACGTCAACCCGCGTGCAGGCAATCTGCTGACCGTGGTGGGTGCGGTCGCCGGTGGCCCGGTGGGGGCGGCGCTGGGCGCGGCCACCAATGCGGTATTGTCCAAGCCATTGGGCGAGATTGGCGCCCGTACCTACAAGGTGACCGGTCCATGGAAGGAACCGAAGGTGGAAGTGATCGAGCGCAGCCGCGACAAGGCTCCGCCACCCGTACCGGCACCGGCGCCGGCCATTCCGCCGACCGTCACCGGCCTGCCGCGCTCGCGTTGAGCGCGGCTTTCCTGTTCACGGGGCTTGCCTGAGCGCCCCCGCATCCCCAGATCGAGAACCATGACTGATATCGCCCTGACGCTTGCCCAAGACCGCCTGCTGCGCCCCGGCGGCCTGGATACCGCTGGCCTGGAGCGCACCTTCGGCCAGCTGCTCGGCCCCGGTGTGGACTTCGGCGACCTTTATTTCCAGCATGCCCGCCGCGAGAGCTGGAGCGTGGAAGACGGCATCGTCAAGGACGGCGCCCATTCCATCGAGCAGGGCGTGGGCGTGCGGGCGATTTCCGGCGAGAAGACCGGCTTCGCCTACTCCGACGACATCCATGCCGATGCGCTGCTGACGGCGGCGCAGTCGGCGCGTGCGATCTCGCGTGAAGGTGGCGCCCAGTCCGGGCGGTCGCTGCTGCGCGGCAACGCGCGCGCGCTGTACCCGGCGCTGGACCCGATCGATGGCATCGGCAACGAGGCCAAGGTCGAGGTGCTCAAGCGCCTGGATGGCTACCTGCGCGCCGCCGACCCGCGCGTGAAGCAGGTGATGGTGAGCCTGTCCGGCGGCGTCGATACGGTACTGATCGCCCGCAGCGACGGTGTGCTGGGCGCTGACGTGCGCCCGTTGGTGCGCCTGAACGTGCAGGTGATCGTCGAGCACAACGGCCGCCGCGAGTCCGGCTATGCCGGCGGTGGTGGCCGCTACGGGTATGAGGAGCTGTTCGCCGACGGCCGCCCCGAGGCCTTTGCCCGCGAGGCGCTGCGCCAGGCGCTGGTGAACCTGGACGCCGTTCCGGCACCGGCCGGGGTGATGCCGGTGGTGCTTGGTCCGGGCTGGCCCGGCGTGCTGCTGCATGAAGCGGTCGGCCATGGCCTGGAAGGCGACTTCAACCGCAAGGGCACCAGCGTCTACGCGGGCCGCATCGGCGAGCGCGTTGCCGCCCCGGGCGTGACCATCGTCGATGACGGCACGCTGGACGGACGCCGTGGTTCGTTGAACATCGACGACGAGGGCCATCCGACCCAGTGCACCACCTTGATCGAGGACGGCATTCTGGTGGGATACATGCAGGACAGCCTCAATGCGCGGCTGATGGGCATGGCGCCGACCGGCAACGGCCGCCGCGAATCGTTCGCGCACCTGACCATGCCGCGCATGACCAACACCTACATGCGCGCCGGCCAGCACGACCCACAGGAAATGATCCGTTCGGTGAAGAAGGGCCTGTACGCAGTCAACTTCGGTGGCGGTCAGGTCGACATCACCAGCGGCAAGTACGTGTTCTCGGCCACTGAGGCCTACCTGATCGAGGATGGCCGCATCACCACGCCGGTGAAGGGTGCGACGCTGATCGGCAACGGTCCGGAAACCATGCAGAAGGTGCGCATGGTCGGCAACGATCTGGCCCTGGACGAGGGCGTGGGCATCTGTGGCAAGGACGGGCAGAGCGTGCCCGTGGGTGTCGGCCAGCCCTCGCTGCTGATCGAGGGCATCACGGTCGGCGGTACCCAGGCCTGAGCCGGGCGATGGCCAGCGCCACCGCCCAGGCCGGCGCGGACTCAGTCCTCGTCGGCTTCGTCGCTGTCGACGGGGTCGGCGTCTTCGGCGCTGGCCTTCAGGCCCAGTGCGGCCGGCAGCATCAGGGCGCGCAGCACCTGGAAGATTTCGCGGTAGGCGCGTGGCGGCTTGTTCCTGGCCTTTTCGGCCTGGGCATTGCGCACCAGCGTGCGCAGCTGCTGGCGGTCGGCCTGCGGGTAGTCGTCCAGCAGTGCAGCCAGCGCCTTGTCACCCTCGGCCAGCAGGCGCTCGCGCCAGTCTTCCGCGCGGTGCATCATCGCCACTTCGCGGCGGCCGGTTTCGCTGTTGGCGTCCAGCGCATCGCGGATCGCATCCAGCGTGGCGTCTTCTTCGCGGCGCATGTGCTTGGCCAGGAACGCCAGCTGGCGCTTGTGGGCGATGTGGGCGGTGATGCGCTTGCACTCGGCGATATGCGGCAGCAGGTCTTCCGGGATCGGCAGGCGTGCCAGCTGGGCCGGGGTCAACGACACCAGCTTCTCGCCCAGGGCCAGGACGTCGAGCGCGTCGCGCCGGTTCTGGCTGCGGCTCTTGTCGTGGAATTCACCGGTTTCTTCGTCGCGTCCGCGCATCGTTCCTACCTGATTTCAAAAAAAGTCGCCCGGCGTGATGCCGGGCCCAACCCGTACAGGATAAAGCATTGAACGTGATCGCCCCTGAAGTCGCTGTCGGCGACGACAGCCTGGCCCGGCTGGAACGGCTGGCCGACCTCTCCCAGCAGCTGCTCGACCGCGCCCGTGCGCTGGGCGCCAGCCAGGCCGAGGTCAGCTGCAGCGAGGATCGTGGCCTGGAGGTCAATGTCCGCCTTGGCGAGGTGGAGACAGTGCAGTCCACCCGTGACCGCGGTATCGCCGTCACCGTCTATTTCGGCCAACGCAAGGGCAGCGCCAGCACCGGCGACCTGAACGAGGCCAGCCTTGCCGCCACGGTCGAGCAGGCCTGTGCGATCGCCCGGCACACCGAAGATGACCCGGCTGCCGGCCTGGCCGAGGCCGCGCTGATGGCCACCGACTTCCCGGATCTGGATGCCTGGCACCCCTGGGCGCTGCAGGCCGACGAGGCGGTGGACCTGGCCCTGGCCTGCGAGAGCGCAGGCCGTGAGGCCGATGCGCAGATCCGTAATTCCGACGGCGCCTCGGTGTCGAGCATGCAGAGCCTGTCGGTGTACGCCAATTCGCATGGCTTTTTCGGCCGTGAGCGTGGCACCCATCATTCGGTGGGCTGTGCGCTGATCGCCGGCCAGGGCGATGGCATGCAGCGCGATGGCTGGTACACCAGCGCGTTGGTCCGCGAGGATCTGGAAGAGGTGGGCCTGGTCGGTCGTCGTGCTGCCGAGCGCACCGTCGCCCGCCTGCAGCCTCGCTCGATGGCCACCGGCAGCATGCCGGTGCTGTTCGCCCCGGAAGTGGCGCGCAGCCTGGTCGGGCACCTGCTGTCGGCGGTGTCCGGCGGGGCCCTGTATCGCCAGGCCAGCTTCCTGCTGGACAGCGTTGGCCAGCGCCTGTTCCCGGAATGGATGCAGATCGAGGAACTGCCACACCTGCGCCGTGGCCTGCGCTCGGCCGCCTTCGACGGTGACGGCGTGGCCACGCGTGCTTCGGCCCTGGTCCGTGACGGCGTGCTGCAGCGCTATGTGCTGGGCAGCTACTCGGCACGCAAGCTGGGGCTGCAGACCACCGCCAATGCCGGTGGCGTGCACAACCTGCAGCTGGCCGCCAACGCGGGCTCCCTGCAGGACATCGCCCGGCAGATGGGCGATGGCCTGCTGGTGACCGAATTGATGGGGCAGGGCGTGAACGGGGTGACCGGCGACTACTCGCGCGGTGCCGGCGGCTTCCGCGTCGAGAATGGTGAGATCCAGTACCCGGTGGATGGCATCACCATCGCCGGCAACCTGCGCGAGATGTTCAGCAGTATCGAAGCGGTCGGCAGTGACGTCGACCCGCGCTCGCACATCCGGACCGGTTCGATCCTGCTGGGGCGGATGACCATCGCCGGTAATGATTGATGGCGTCGATGGCGTAAGCTATGCCCGCCTGACGCAACCAGCTTGGTGCTGGTGGGTCAAGACCACCCAATGAAAAGGAGTTTTGTCGTGAGCGAATTCGATAACGTCCCGCCGCCGCCGGCCACCACCGACGTGCCGGCCGACCAGCGCACCATGGCCCTGGCCGCGCACCTGCTGGGCATCTTCACCGGCTTCATCGGCGCGCTGATCATCTGGCTGATCAACAAGGATGAAGCGGGCAAGGCCTTCGTGACCGACCAGGCCAAGGAAGCCCTGAACTTCCAGATCACCGTGACCATCGCCATGGTCATCAGCATGATCCTGACCATCGTGATCATCGGCGTGTTCCTGGCCCCGATCGTGGGCATCATCAGCCTGGTGTTCAGCATCATCGCAGCGGTCAAGGCCAACAACGGCGAAGCCTATCGCTACCCGTTCGCACTGCGCCTGATCAAGTAATACCGGCGGCATGCGGAATTGAGAACGCCCGGCATTGCCGGGCGTTTTCATGTGCGGGGAGCGACGGGCGGTGCCCGGCGAGCGATCAATGATCGCGTTCGACCGCCAGCGTCGCCAGCGCACGCAGTGCATCGGCCTCTTCGCCGTACCCGGCCAGGATCGCCTGCATGCGTGCCGCGAGTTCGTGCAGCTGGGCCTTCGCCCCGTCCAGGCCGAGCAGGGCGGGGAAGGTGCTCTTGTCCTGCGCCTGGTCCTTGCCGGCGGTCTTGCCCAGCTGCTCGGAACTGGCCTCGACATCGAGGATGTCATCGCGAACCTGGAAGGCCAGGCCGAGTGCGTCGGCGAAGCTGTCCAGCTGGGCCAGCTGAGGTTCGTGGGCCTGGCCGCACAGCGCGCCCATGCGCACCGCCGCACGGATCAGCGCGCCGGTCTTCAGGGCATGCATGCGGGTCAATGCCGCCAGCGTCTGCTGCTGGCCGGTGGCATCGATATCCAGCGCCTGGCCGCCGCACATGCCAGCGGCGCCGGACGCGTGGGCCAGGGTCTGCAGGCAGGCCACGCGCAGCGTGGCCGGCAGCGGTGCATCGGCCAGCAGGCCGAAGGCACGGGTCTGCAGCGCGTCGCCTGCCAGAATCGCGGTGGCTTCATCGAAGGCGATGTGGGTGGTCGGCTTGCCGCGACGCAGCGCGTCGTCATCCATCGCCGGCAGGTCGTCATGCACCAACGAGTAGGCGTGGATGAGTTCGACGGACATGGCGGCCGCATCCAGGCTTTCCGGCTGCGCACCGAACAGGTGGCCACTGGCGTAGACCAGCAGCGGGCGCATGCGTTTGCCACCGCCCAGCACCGAATAGCGCATGGCCTGGTGCAGGCGCTGCGGCGCTTCGGCAGGCGAGGGCAGCGCGGCGTCGAGCTGGCTTTCGATACGGTCGCGCCAGCGCGCGAACAGAACCTCAGCTGTCATGGCTGGGCGGATCGAAAGGCTCGGATGCTTCCGGCTGCGCCGGATCGCTGAGCAGGCGCACGCGCAGCTCGGCCTGCTCCAGCGCCTGCTGGCACTGGCGATACAGACCGACGCCACGTTCGTAAGCACTGAGCGAAGCTTCCAGGCTCAGCTCGCCGGTTTCCATCTGCTCCACCAGCTGCTCCAGCGATTCGAGCGACTGCTCGAACTGGGCGACAGGGGAGGCGTTTTCGGGGGACTTCTTGGCCATGCGGCAAGTGTGGACGGGCCGCGCGCGGGGGTCAATTCACCAGCCGCCCGGGCGCCACTGCAACTGTGCGCCATGCGCCTGCAGCCAGGCCTGCAGCGGTGCGGAGATGACCACGTCGGCGGCGGCCAGCAACTGCGGGCCATCAAAGATCAGCGGCAGCTGCGCGCGTCGCCAGGGGGCGAGGTGTTCGCGTTGCAGGCAGTCCTTCAATGCGTGCGAATGCTGGCGACCGGGCAGCAGAATGCGCTCACCGCCCACGCGTGCACGGACCTGCAGCGGGCGATCGAAGGCCGGGGTGCCCTGCAGGCGCAGCTGTCCGCCATCGGGCAGTGCCAGCGGTGCGCGTCCATCCCATTCGGCCTGCCACTCGTGGGGAAGCGCAGGCAGCCGGGCCGGCAGCAGGTAGGCGTGGTCGCGCCACTGTTGGATCGCGTGATCGTGCCAGCGCACCCGCGCCTGGCGATCGTTGTCGGCCGGCAGCAGCTCGTCCAGCGCCTGCTGCAGCACGGTGGCCGGCAGCGGTGCCGCGTCGTGGCCGGCCACCCAGGCACGCAGCACGCGTGCGGCACGGCCCGTTGAGACCTGGCGAAGCAGCTGCAGCGACAGCACGCGTGGAGCGACTTCCAGGTGTGCGATCAGCTCGGCGTCTTCCTCGTCAAGCAGTTCGCGGGTCTGCCCGCAGTGCGTTGCGCTGCCCGCCATCGCCGCAGCGGCATGCGGCCAGCGCTGGCGCAACAGTGGCAGTACCTGCAGGCGCAGGAAGTTGCGATCGGCGAGGTCGTCGGCATTGCTGGGGTCTTCGATCCAGTGCAGTGCATGCTGGTGGGCGTAGTCGAGGAGTGCACTGCGTGGCACTGCCAGCAGCGGTCGCCATAGAGGCTTTTCGCCAAGGCGGCTGTGCGTGGACATCGCCGCCAGGCCATCAACGCCGGAAGCGCGCAGGGCGCGCAACAGGAAGGTCTCGGCCTGGTCGTCCTGGTGCTGTGCCAGCGCCAGGGTTTCGCCGTCGCGCAGTTCGGCCGCGAACGCGGCGCGTCGTGCCAGTCGCGCGGCACCCTCGGTGCCCAGGCCTGGGCCGTTCCAGAGATGCAGGCGGTGCATGGCCAGTTCGATGCTCCTGGCGCCGCATTGAGG
>NZ_JASJSQ010000054.1:26059-32603 GCF_030236855.1 Stenotrophomonas maltophilia group sp. Smal13 | reverse complement strand
GCTTCGATGGCCGACATGGTGGTGACCACCTGGCCGACCACTTCACCGCCCTGCGAGGCGACGCCATGTGCGCCGATGGCGAGCTGGTTGGCCTGGCGGGCGTGTTCGGCGTTCTGGCGCACGGTGGAGGTCAGTTCCTCCATCGACGCGGCGGTTTCTTCCAGATTGGCGGCCTGCTGCTCGGTGCGGCGCGACAGATCACTGTTGCCCGAAGCGATCTCACCGGCGGCCAGGGTGATGCTGCCGGCGCTGGCCTGGATCTGGCCGACGATCTGCGTCAGCTGCGCGACGGTGGTGTTGGCGTCGTCACGCATGCGTGCGAACACGCCGTTGAACTGGCCGTCCATGCGCGCGGTCAGGTCGCCGGCGGCGATCGACTGCAGCAGCTGCGAGAGCTGGCCGAGGTTGCCGTCGGCGACCTGCATCATGCTGTTGAGCTGCTCGATCATCACGCGGAAATCGTGATCGAAACGCTGCGCATCACCGCGCTGGCTGAAGTCGCCGGCTGCGGCGGCCGAGGCCAGCTGCTGGATCTGCGTGTTGATGGCCAGCAGGCTGGCCTTGGCCGCATCCATCGACTCGTGCAGGATCGCGCGGCTGCCGGGCAGGCGGCGTGCGTCCGGGGTGAGGTTGCCGGTGGCGTACTGGTTGAGCACGTCGATGGCATCGCGGATCGCGTCGAGATGTTCGAAAATGACCGTGTTGATACCGCTGGCCAGCTGCCCATAGACGCCCGGGAAGTCTTCCGGAATGCGGTGGCTGATGTCCGGACCGGCGTGCATCTGCGCCATCAGCTGGGTCTGCTCGGAGAAGCGGCGCAGCATCGCGGTCATTTCGGTGGTGGCGGCCAGCATCTTGCCGGCTTCGTCCTTGCTGGTGGCCTGGGTGCTGACGCTGAGATCGCCACGGGCAACGGCCTGGATCGCGTGCACGGCCTTGCCGAGCGGGCCGGTGACGGCGCGCGAGATGACCGTTGCCAGCGCGGCTGCCACCAGCGACAGCAGCACGATGCAGCCGATGATGGCGATCATGCTGGCGCGGTGGGTGGCATTTGCATCGGCGATCTTGGCATCCATCAGGCCGGCGATATGGGTGCCGAGGGTCTTCATCGCAGCGAACAGGTCACGGCGGGCCGGGCGCGACTGTTCGTCGGAGATCTGCCGTGCCAAGGTGCCGTCGCCTGCCGCGACGGCTTCGCGCATGGCCTTGTTGGCAGCGAAGTAGCGGTCCAGCTGTACGTTGGCCGCAGCGTACAGCTCGCGCTCCTTGGCCAGGGCTGGCAGTGCCGAGTAGGCGGCCAGTTCGTCATGCACGGCCTTGGCGGTGTCGTCCATGCGCTTGTAGTAGTCGGCCACCTTGTCAGGCTGGTCGAGCATGCTCAACAGAGCCAGCTCGTAGGTGCGGAACTCGCCGAGTTGCGAGCGCGCCTCGCCGAGATGCTGCACCGAGGGAATATCGTTGCTGGCCATCTCGCCCAGTTGCTTGTTGGCCTCGTTGAGCCGCAGCAGTGCGAATGCGCCGAGGACGAGGGTCATCAAGGTGGTGAGGGTGAACCCCACGGCCAGCTTGCGGGCGATGGGCAGATCGTGGAACCACTTCATGCAGGGTGCTCCAGGTGGGCAGGGCGCCGGCGTCGTTGCGTCGGCTGGGGGTGGTTGCAGAGCGAACGGTGGTGCCCGGTGGGGATTCGGTGACGGCCGTCAAAGCGAAATAGCGG
This sequence comes from Stenotrophomonas maltophilia group sp. Smal13, assembly GCF_030236855.1. Taxonomy (NCBI): domain Bacteria; kingdom Pseudomonadati; phylum Pseudomonadota; class Gammaproteobacteria; order Lysobacterales; family Lysobacteraceae; genus Stenotrophomonas; species Stenotrophomonas maltophilia group sp. Smal13. The sequence goes on along the minus strand of NZ_JASJSQ010000054.1, from coordinate 30,886 downwards.
CGCAGTTCGGATGGACTTTATGGACGCAGATCACATTCGGTTGCGTAGGGATGACGTCGCGAAAGTGGTGCCATGACAGGGCTTTCGCTTGAACGGCAAGGTTGCGCCCGAAACCTTCATGCAGACGGAGTTCACGGTATGCCTGGCGAAGCGAGCGCGGTCAGATCGTGGCCGTGCGCGCAAACGAAAACCGCCGCCCCGAAGGGCGGCGGCTCAGTGCACGCATTCAACGTGGATCAGGCGGCCTGCGGCATCCGCAGCGAACGCACCAGACCGCCGATGTCGACGATCAGGGCCACGCGGCCATCGCCAAGGATGGTGGCACCGGATACCCCGCCGATGCGGCGGTAGTTGTTCTCGATGTTCTTCACCACCACCTGCTGCTGACCGACCAGCTCGTCCACTTCCAGCGCAATCTTCTGGCCATCACCTTCAACCACCACCACCAGCGATTCGCTGCCCGGTGCGCGGTTGCCGTAGCCGTAGTACTCGCTCAGCGACAGGATCGGCAGATACTCGCCACGCACGCGCAGCACGCGGCCTTCGCCGGCCATGCTGCGGATGTCCTCGGCCTGCGGCTGCAGGGCCTCAAGCACATAAGCCAGCGGCAGGATCAGGGTTTCACCGGCCACCGCCACGGTCATGCCGTCGAGGATGGCCAGGGTCAGCGGCAGCCGGATCAGCGTTCGGGTGCCAGCGCCGAGGCTGCTTTCGATCTGGACCTCGCCCCCCAGCGCCTGGATGTTGCGGCGGACCACGTCCATGCCGACGCCACGGCCGGACAGGTCGGTGACTGCATCGGCGGTGGAGAAACCCGGCTGGAAAATCAGGTCCCAGACCTGCGAATCGGTCGGGTTGTCCGGCACCGCCAGGCCGCGTTCGGTGGCCTTGGCCAGGATCTTGGCGCGGTCCAGGCCGCGGCCGTCGTCGCTGACTTCGATGACGATATGGCCGCCCTGATGCGAGGCTGCCAGGGTGATCGTGCCGGTCTCGTCCTTGCCCGCACCGCGACGCACGTCGGGCATTTCCAGACCGTGGTCGATCGAGTTGCGCACCAGGTGCACCAGCGGATCGGCGATCTTTTCGATCAGGCCCTTGTCCAGTTCGGTGCCTTCGCCGACGGTGCGCAGGCGGACCTGCTTGCCGAGGCGGCTGGACAGGTCGCGGACCAGGCGCGGGAAGCGGCGGAACACCGCATCGACCGGCAGCATGCGCACGCCGATCACCGCTTCCTGCAGGTCGCGAGTGTTGCGTTCAAGCTGGTCCAGGCCGGCGAACAGGCTCTCGGCGTGGACCGGGTCCAGCGCGTGCGAGACCTGCTTGAGCATGGCCTGGGTGATGACCAGTTCGCCGACCAGGTTGATCAGCGCATCGACCTTGTCGACGCTGACCCGGATCGAGGTTTCGGCTTCCTGGCCGCCAGCGCTGCTGGCAGCGGCGGCGGGTGCCGCCGGTACAACGGCAGCCGGTGTGGAAGGGGCGGGTGTGGCAGGTGCCTCGGTGGCCAGGCTCGGCGGCGCAGCCGGACGGATGTCCAGTTCGCAGTCGTCCAGCACCCAGGCGAAGGTGTCTTCAATCTTGCTGCGCGGCACCTTGCCGACCAGACCCAGGTCCCACGCCAGGTGGGCCTCGAGCGGGTCGAGCTGGGCGAAGCCGGGCAGGCGTTCCATGCGCGCGGCGACCTGCAGCGAACCCAGGTGCTCAAGTTCGCGGATGATGCGCAGCGGGTCGTTGCCGCTCATGAACAGCGATGGCGCCGGGGTGAAACCGATCTGCCAGGCTTCCGGCGTATCGTCCACCTTGGCTGCCGCGGCCGCGGGGGCGCTCGCTGCGGCCTCCCCGGAAAGAACCGCCTCCAGGCGCGCCTTCACCGCAGCAACTGCGGCGGGATCGGCGGCTTGGCCGTGTTCGGCTTCGCGCAGCAGGGCGCGCAGCACGTCCACCGAGGACAGCATGGCGTCGACGGCGTGGCCTTCCAGCGCCCGCTTGCCGGCACGCAGCTCATCGAGCAGCGTTTCCAGCACATGGGTCAGGCCGGCGATCGCATCGAAGCCGAAGGTGCCGGCGCCGCCCTTGATCGAGTGGGCGGCGCGGAACACCGAATTGATGATCTCCGCGTCCTGCTGCCCCGATTCCAGGGCCAGCAGGCCAGCCTCCATCGCGTCGAGGCCTTCGCGGCTCTCCTCGAAGAAGGTGGCGTGGAAGCGTTGCAGGTCCATGCTCATGGCAGTGGTGGTCCGGAAGCGAAGAAGGGGAGCGGTGGCGGGCGATCAGCCCAGCACTTTCTGCACGGTGGCGACCAGCTGTTCCGGATTGAACGGCTTGACCAGCCAGCCGGTGGCACCGGCGGCCTTGCCTTCGGACTTCTTGTCGGCGGCCGATTCGGTGGTCAGCATCAGCAGCGGCGTGAACTTGTAGTCCGGCAGCTGGCGCAGTTCGCGGATCAGCGCGATGCCGTCCATGTTCGGCATGTTGACGTCGGTGACTACCGCATTGAAGCGCTGGCCCTTGGCGCGACCGAGCGCGACCGCGCCGTCTTCAGCTTCTTCGACGGCAAAACCGGCCGAGGTGAGGGCGAAGGACACCATCTGGCGCATTGACGCCGAATCGTCCACCACCAAGATACGTGCGCTCATGCAGCGTTCTCCACAGATTTCAGGTTGTCATGGGTTACGTCCAGGCCCAGGGCCTGGGTGACGCCCAGCAGGCGCGCGGCGTCACGGAAGGTTGCAGTGCAACCGTGGAAGCCGGTGCCGAGGCCTGCCTCGCGGCGGGCCTGCACGAACGCACACAGCACCTGCACGGCGGCCGTGTGGATGCGGGCGACCTGGCTGGCATCCAGGGTCAGCTCGCCTGCCTGCGCCACCAGCGGGGCGAGGCGGTTCTTGAGCTCGGTGGTGCTCTCGATGCCGAGATCCCCACCCAGTTCGACAGTGCTCATCGTTGCTCCGGACAAACGGTTCCGTGATCCATAACGGCACCCCGGTGGGGTTCTTTAGGGGAATCGACGCGGTGCGTCGATGCGGTCGCTGTGGAAAAGGGGACGGAGGGGATTAAGTCGCAACTGGCTCGGCGCTTTGCGCCGATGCGGTGCCTGTCGGGGACGCAAGGCGTTGATCCGTTGGATCAATACCTTACGTCCCCACTGCGTGGTCGCGGTTGCCGAGGGTGGCTGCGGGAGAGCCTGGTCGATTGCGACTTAATCCCCTCCGTCCCCTTTTTTCGTTCAACTCAACAACCGGGTGGCATCCAGCAGGATCATCGGGCGCTGGCTGACCCGGGCGACGCCACGGAACAGGTCGTTGGAGATCTGGCAGATGCGAGCGGTATCGGGCGGCTCGATCTGCGAATCGGTGAGGTTGGCGACATCTTCCACTGCCGACACGCGCAGGCCGATGGTCTCGCCGTCTTCCTCCAGCACCACGATGCGGGTCTGTGAGTCGTCTTCGGCGGCCGCGGCGCCCAGGTGCAGGCCGAGGTCCATCACCGGTACCACCTGGCCACGCAGGTTCATGATGCCCAGCATGGCCGGCGCAGTGCCGCGCAAGGGCAGCAGCGGCACCGGCAGCACCACTTCCTGCACTTTCAGCAGTTCCAGTGCATAGGCCTGGGTGCCGCAGCGCAGGCGCAGCCAGCGCGAGGTGCGCTCGCCGGCGCGTCGGTTCTGCGGATGCGGGCTGCTGGCGGGCCGATGTGCCTGTGCCTGCAGCTCCTGCCAGCTGCTCGGGCGGTTGCCTGCTGGCGCGTCCACGGCCACGCGCGGGGGCGGTGCGGCATCGGTGCGCGCAACTGGAGCGGGTGCTGTGACCACGGCCGCTGGTGGCGCAGGAACGTCCTCGCCGCCGGCAGCGGCCTCGAACGCGGCCTCCAGGCCGGGGCTGTCGGTGTGGGCGAGTCGATGGCTGTCGGCCGGATCGGTCTCGTAGATCACTTCGTCCGGCAGGTCGTCCCATGTAGGTTCCGGGCCAGACTTGGCGGTGGCGGGAGCAGGGGCCGTCTCGTGGATCACCTCGTCAGGCAGGTCATCCCAGGTCGGTTCGCGCTCGGGGGCGGCGACAGGCATTGCGGCGGCCTCGAAGGCGGCCTCCAGTGCTGCGTCGTCCTCTGCCGCGGCAGCAGCAACAGTCTCCGTTTCGTAGATCACTTCGGCGGGCAGATCGTCCCAGGTGGGTTCGCGCTCAGCCGTTGCGGCCGCCTCGAAGGCGGCTTCGAGTGCGGCGTTGTCGACGGCAGGCGCAGCGGCGACGGTCTCGGTTTCGTAGATCACCTCGGCCGGCAGGTCATCCCAGGTCGGCTCGCGTTCGGCGTCGGCTGCAATTGCTGGGCACGCTTCGTCGCTCGCCGGCGGCGGCGCAGCCGGTGGTGCCACGGCGATCGCTTCGCCCAGCAGTTCGTCCAGGTAGTCGTCCAGTACACCGGTGCTGTTCATGCGGCCTGCTCCAGGGCGCGGGCATCCTCGCCGAGGATCCAGTTCAGCGCGCGGCGATAGGCGGCCAGGCCGCGGCCCGGGTAATCCTCACCAACGCTCGGCAGGGTCAGGCCGGCGGCGTTGCTGATGCGGGTGTCGATCGGAATCGCGTCTTCCCACACACGGGTGCCGTGACGATCCTGCATGGTGCGCAGCGACTCGTTGCCGGCGCGGGTGCGGCGGTCGAACAGGGTCGGCAGGATCGAGATCGGCAGCGGGCGGCGGCGCGAGCGTTCGACCATCTCGCCGGTGCGGACCATGCCATCCAGGCCATGCAGGGCCAGCGGCTCGGCCTGGGTGGGGATGATCAGGCGATTGGCTGCGGCCAGCGCATTGATCTTCAATAGGCCGAGGGCGGG
>NZ_JASJSQ010000054.1:0-26049 GCF_030236855.1 Stenotrophomonas maltophilia group sp. Smal13 | reverse complement strand
CAGTCCAGCAGGATGTAGTCGTGCTGGCCCTGGTGGCGCGCAAGCGCATTCTGCAGCGCCAGGCCAAGGCCAGGCTGGTTGGCGCTGCGGCGTTCCAGCGTGGCCAGCGCGGACTGTGCGCAGACATAGTCCAGGCCATGGATGCTGCTGGCATGGCACAGGCTGGAAAGATCGGCGGGCGGGGCGCCGAACAGCTCCAGCACGCCAGCCGGCGGCGGGTCCACCGGTACGCCGAACGCGCGGCTGAGCGAGGCGTGCGGATCGAGGTCGATCAGCAGCACGCGATGGCCAAGTGCGGCCAGTCCGCGGCCGAGGGCGAGGGTGGTGGTGGTCTTGCCGACTCCGCCCTTCTGGTTGGCGACTGCCCAGATGCGCATCGGATTACTCCTTCATTGCCGGGGGAACGGCGGCGCCGACGCGGCTGCCAGCCGGCACCGGCGGCAACTTCACCGGTGCGATGGGGGAGGTGGGGGCGGTAGCCGGAGTTGCCGCGGCTTGTTCGGTATCGGTGTTCCGGGTGGCACCGGTGGCTGCGTTCAGGCGCTGGCCGAGCGGGTCCACCGAGTGCGAGGTGTCGGCCAGGATGATGACCATCACCCGGCGGTTGCGGTTGCGGCCCTGCGCGCTGTCGTTCTCTTCGCGCGGGCGGAACTGGCCGTAGCCGACCATCGCCAGCCGCGACGGCTGCACGCCCTGGTCGGCGAACAGGTGCACCACGCTGGCCGCGCGCCCGGCCGACAGTTCCCAGTTCGACGGGAAGGTGGCGGTGGCGATCGGTACGTTGTCGGTGTGGCCTTCCACGCGCACGCTGTTGGGTACGTCGCGCAGAACCTCGGCCAGGCTGGCCAGGGTCTGCCGCGCATGCACGTCCAGCGCGGCCGAACCGGTGGGGAACAGGATGTCGCTGTTGATCTCGACTTCGATCCACAGCTCGGTGCGGCGCACGCTGATCATGCCGCGGTCGATCAGCGGCGCCAGTGCGGCGGTCAGGCGGTCCGCGATGCTGTTGAGCTGGCGCTCGGCGCGCGCGATCTGCTCCTGGTTGTGCACCGAAACAGGCATACGCATCTGCGAGGCCATCGAAGGCAGCAGGGTCGGGTCGTGCGACGGCGCAGGCGCCGAGGGCCCGATCTTGGTGCCGGACTTGATCACCGAGGGGCTGTCCCAGCCGCCACCCTGCACCTGCTTGTTGCCGACCTGTACCGGATTGATCGTGCGCGGCGCGCCCCCGAAGGCATCGGTCAGCGCGTCGGCCATGATCCGGTACTTGCCTTCGTTCACCGAGGAAATCGCGTACATGACCACGAAGAAGGCGAGCAGCAGCGTCATCAGATCGGCATAGGGGATCGCCCATGCTTCGTGGTTGGCGTGCTCTTCGTGGTGCTTGCGGCGGGCCATGTCAGTGCAGGAAGCCGGAGAGGTTGGTTTCGATGTTGCGCGGGTTCTCGCCCTGGGCGATCGAGATCAGGCCTTCAATGACCATTTCGCGGTCGCGGGTGTTGTGCGAGATCACACTCTTGAGCTTGGCGGCCACCGGCAGGAACAGCAGGTTGGCCGAGGCGATGCCGTAGATGGTGGCGGTGAACGCTGCGGCGATGCCGTGGCCGAGCTTGCTCGGATCGGCCAGGTTCTTCATCACCGCGATCAGGCCAAGCACGGCACCGATGATGCCCAGCGTCGGTGCATAGATGCCCATCGCTTCGAAGACCTTGGCACCGGCCTGGTCCTGGTGTTCCTGGCTGCCCAGTTCGATTTCCAGCATGTGCCGCATCGATTCGGGTTCGACGCCGTCCACCAGCAGCTGCAGGCCCTTGCGCAGGAACGGGTCCTGCTGTGCTTCCACCTGCGATTCCAGGCCCAGCAGGCCCTGGCGGCGGGCGATGTTGCTCCACTCGACGATCTGCTGGATCAGTTCGCGGCGATCGCTGTGCGGCGGGCGCACGACCCAGCGCACGATCTTGAAGGCATGCTTGAACACCGCCGGCGAGGTGTGCAGCAGGATCGCGGCGACGGTGCCGACGATGACGATCACGAACGCCGCAGGCGACCACAACGACGCCAGGCCGGCGCCCTTGAGGATGCTGCCGCCGACCAGCGAGGCCAGGGCGAGAAAGAGTCCAATGAGGCTGAGTCTATCCATGGTTCCGGTATCGGCGTGTATGAATGGGACTTGAGACACCGGTAGATCGCGTACAGACGGTAGTCACAGTTTTCGGGGCGCCGGGCATGGCCCGGCGGGGTTCATCGCAGCCCGTCCACGTCCAGGATCAGCGCCATGCGACCATCGCCGATCAAGGTTGCACCGGCATAACCGCGCAGGCCGCGCAGCGCTTTCGGCAGCGGCTTGATGACCACTTCCTCACGCCCGCGTACCTGGTCCACGACCAGCCCGAAGCGCGCTTCGCCAGCCTGCAGCACCACGATGGTCAGCAGCGGCGAGGCGGCCGGCGTCGCATCCAGCCACTGGCGCAGATCGACCAGCGGCAGCGTGTGCGAGCGGCGGTCGAGCACGGCACGGCCATCGAACCAGCCCAGCGAGGTGCGCGGCGCGTGCAGCACTTCCATCACGCGGGCCAGCGGCAGCGCATAGACGTCCTCGCCGGCCTGCACCAGCAGGGTCGGCAGGATCGCCAGGGTCAGCGGCACGCGGATCAGGAAGCGGCTGCCACGGCCCAGTTCCGACTGGATCTGGATCTGGCCGCTCAGTTCGCGGATGCGTGACTGCACCACGTCCATGCCGACGCCACGACCGGAGATGTCGGTGACCTGCTGCTTGGTCGAGAAGCCGGGCAGGAACACCAGGTGCAGGCACTCCTCGCTGCTCAGGCGGGCGGCGGCTTCCGGATCGATCAGGCCCTTCTCGCGCGCCTTGGCACGCAGCTTTTCCGGGTCGATGCCGGCGCCATCGTCCTGCACCTCGATGCTGACGTAGTCGCCTTCCTGCTGTGCCGACAGGCGCACATGGCCCATCCGTGGCTTGCCCTGTGCCTCGCGCAGGTCGGGCATTTCCACGCCATGGTCGATGGCGTTGCGGACCAGGTGCACCAGCGGGTCGGCCAGCGCTTCGACCAGGTTGCGGTCGAGCTCGGTCTCGGCGCCGATCAGTTCCAGGTCCACTTCCTTCTTCAGCGAGCGGGCGACGTCGCGGGCAACCTTGGGGAAGCGCGAGAACACCTTGCCCACCGGCTGCATGCGGGTGCGCATCACTGCCGACTGCAGGCGGGCGGTGGCGATATCCAGAGTGGACACGGCCCGGTCCAGCTCTTCATCGCGCAGGCGTGCACGCAGGGTCTTGAGCCGATTGCGTGACAGCACCAGTTCGCCGATCAGGTTGACGATCGCGTCCAGGCGCTTGGTGTCCACGCGCACGGTGTGTTCGGCCTCGGCCAGCGGCTTGGCGGCCGGCTTCGCCGCCGGTGCCGGTGCGGCGACCGGGCGCGGCGCTGCGATCGGTGCCGGTGCCACCACGGCCGCAGGCTTGGTGCCTGGTGCCGCGCCACCGTGCAGCTGGTCGAGCAGGGCTTCGAACTCGTCTTCGCTGATCAGTCCGTCGTCGGCCTTCTTCGCTGGCGCGACCGCGGTCGGCGCGTTGCCACCATGCAGCTGGTCGAGCAGAGCCTCGAATTCGTCGTCGGTGATCAGGTCGCTGCCACCCGCGGTGGGTGCTGCTGCGGCGGCGGGTGCAGCCACGGCACCGCCGTGCACGTCGAACTGTGCGATCAGGTCCGGCGGCGCATAGCCCGGCTCGGTGCCGGAGGAAACCGCGTCCAGCATCGACTGCAGGTAGTCCAGCGATTGCTGGGCCGCGTCGAAGTGGTGGGCCTGCAGCACGGCCTGGCCGGCACGTGCGGCGCCCAGCGCCTCTTCAGCGGCATGGCACAGCTCGACCATGGCGGTGACGCCGAGGAAGCCGGCGCCGCCCTTGAGCGTGTGGTAGCCGCGGAACACCGCGTTGAGCTGATCGCTGTCCTGCGGTGCCTGCTCCAGCGACACCAGCTGTTCGCCGAGGCGATCCAGGATCTCCTGCGCCTCGATGATGAAATCGGCAGTGATGTCGTCGGATACCGCGCTCATGCTTACAGCCCCAGATCCGACAACAGGTCGTCGGCGTCGTTCTGCGAGACCGCGTGGCGGTCCAGTCCCTTCAGTGCCGGCCCGGCCAGTTCCGGGTCGGTGCGATGCTGTTCCGGCGGCAGGCCGAGCGCGCCGAATCCTTCGTGCACGCGGCGGACGATGCCGACCACGCGACGGATGATCTGCCCGGTCAGGTCCTGGTAGCTCTGGGTCAGGGCGATCTCGGTCAGGTTGTGGCGGATGCGCTCGAGCTGCGCGTCCTGGCCCGGCTGCAGGCCTTCAGCGCGCAGCTGTTCGGTCAGGCTGCGGCATTCCTCGGCCAGGTCCAGGGTGCGGTGCGTGGCCTGTTCGGTCATCGCCACCACGTGGTCCAGTCGCGCGCAGGCGTCGTCCAGTTCGCCGGCTTCGCTCGGCACGGTCGGCAGTTCGCCCAGCGCCTGTCCCAGCTCGCGGGCCAGCCGCGAAAGGCCGCTCATCATCGGCTGCGTGCGCAGCGCGACCAGCCCGTCGATGCGCTGCCGCCAGGCGGTCTCGTCACCGGACTCGAGTGCGTCCAGGGCTTCCTGCAGGCGCAGGGCGAGGGCGTTCTTGTCGACCGTGGTATCCATCAGGCGCTGGCCGCCAGGCGTTCGAAGATCTTGCCGAGCTTCTCTTCCAGCGTCTGCGCGGTGAACGGCTTGATGATGTAACCGTTCACGCCGCTCTGGGCGGCTTCGATGATCTGCTCGCGCTTGGCTTCTGCCGTGACCATCAGCACCGGCAGGGTCTTCAGCTTGGCATCGGCACGGATCGCCTTGAGCAGCTCGATGCCGGTCATCACCGGCATGTTCCAGTCGGTGACCACGAAATCGAACGGCTGGCTCTGCAGCAGCGACAGCGCGGCATGCCCGTCCTCGGCTTCGGCGGTATTGGTGAAGCCCAGATCGCCCAGCAGGTTCTTGACGATTCGACGCATGGTCGAGAAGTCGTCGACGATCAGGATGCGCATGTTCTTGTTCAAAGCAGAATTCCTTTGTTGTTCATTCCGGACGGCCGGGGGCAGCCGCCTCGGGGATGTTCATTCTTCGAGGCCTGCGTCGGCAGCCTCGAACAGCTTCAGCCGGCCACGCAGGCGCAGTACCGCCTGGCCGTGGATCTGGCAGACCCGCGACTCGCTCACGCCGAGCACCGCGCCGATCTCCTTCAGGTTCAGTTCCTGCTCGTAGTACAGCGAGAGCACCAGTTGTTCGCGCTCGGGCAGGTGGCCGATGGCCTTGCCCAGCTCGCGACCGAACTCACCGCGCTCCAGTACCTGCTGCGGGGTCGGCCCGCCCTGGGCGACGGTGTCCAGCTCGCCCTGGTCCTCGATGCGCGATTCCAGGCTCAGCACCTGGCCACGTGCAGCGTCTTCCATCAGCCGCAGGTACTCAGGCAGCGGCATCTCCATCGCGGCGGCCACTTCAGTGGCGCTGGCGGCACGGCCACTGCTCTGTTCCAGGCGGCGGATGGTGGCGGCGGCATCACGTGCACGGCGGTGCACCGAGCGCGGGACCCAGTCACCACGGCGGATCTCGTCGATCATCGAACCACGGATGCGGATCGAGGCGTAGGTCTCGAAAGAAGCACCCTGGTCGGCGTCATAGCTGCGCGAGGCTTCGATCAGGCCCATCATGCCGGCCTGGATCAGGTCATCGACCTCGACGCTGGCCGGCAGGCGCGCGGCCAGGTGGTGGGCGATGCGCCGCACCAGGTCCGAATGCTGGGCGATGACTTCGTTCGCCGCCGAGCGCTGCACTTCCCTGTACTGGGCTGCGCCTTTCATGCCGTCACCCCACGCTGCTTGAGGATGCGTTCGAGGAAGAACTCGACGCCGCCACGCGGTTCGGTCGGCGCCTGCCAGCGCGCGGTACGGCGCGCGATCTCGGTGATCGCCAGCGCCGCCGGGCTGGACGGATAGGCCTTCACCACCGGCTGCTGGCGCTGCACCGACAGGCGCAGCCAGTCATCCTGCGGCACGCAGCCGAGGTAGTTCAGCGAGACATCGGCAAGGAACTTCTCGCAGACGCGGGTCAGCTTTTCGTACAGCACGCGGCCCTCGTTGGGGTCGCGCACCATGTTGGCCACCACCTGGATGCGGTCCACGCCACGCTCGCGCGACAGCACCTTGATCAGTGCGTAGGCGTCGGTGATCGAGGCCGGCTCGTCACAGACCACCACTACGGTGTCCTGTGCGGCCTGGCAGAAGGTCAGCACGCCATCGGTGATGCCCGCGGCAGTGTCCACCACCATGATGTCCAGCTCGCGCTCCAGTTCGGAGAACACGTTGACCAGGCCAACGTGCTCGGCCGGGGCCAGCTCGGCCATGTGGCGGCGGCCGGATGCGGCAGGGACCACCAGCACGCCGTTCGGGCCTTCGACGATGACGTCATCCAGCGTGCAGCGGCCGGCGACCAGGTCGGCCAGCGTAAAGGTGGGGTTCAGGCCCAGGATCACGTCGATGTTGGCCAGGCCGAGGTCGGCGTCCAGCAGCAGCGTGCGCTTGCCCATGCCAGCCAGTGCCACGGCCAGGTTGGCCGACACATTCGTCTTGCCCACGCCGCCCTTGCCGCCAGTGACCGCAATGGTGCGCACAGGGCCGAGCGGCTCGCTGCGGGTGGCCGACAGCGGGAAGGTCTTGGTCAGCTTGGCGTACTCACGCGACGGCATGGTTCAACTCCGGGTTGCAGGGCATATCGGCCGCGCGGCGCAAATCTTCAAGGCGAAGTACAAGATTGGCTGCACTGGCCCGGTGCAGGTCCTCCGGGACGTCCTGGCCATCGGTCACCCAGGTGATCGGCAGGGCATGGTCCACGGCCACCGACAGGGCGTTGCCGAAGCGGCCGGTCTCGTCCAGCTTGCTCAGTACCAGGCCCTGCAGGTTGGCGGCGCCGAAGCGGCGGACCACCTCGTCCATGTCGCCGAAGCTGGTGTTGGCCGGCAGCACCAGCAGGGTGCGGACCTGGCGCGCGGCACGCAGCCACTGCAGCTGGGCGGCCAGGGCGCGGTCGCGCGGGCCCAGGCCGGCGGTGTCGATCAGCACCAGCTTGTAGTCCTTCAAGCGTTCCAGCAGCTGGTCCAGGTCGGTGCCGCTGTTGGCCTCGTGCACCGCGATGCCGAGCTGGCGGCCGTAGCCGTACAGCTGCTCGCGGGCACCGATGCGGGTGGTGTCGGTGGTGACCAGGGCCACGTCACGCGGCGCGTGCTTCTCGGCGAAGCGCGAGGCCAGCTTGGCGATGGTGGTGGTCTTGCCGGCGCCGGTCGGTCCGACCAGTGCGATCACACCACCTTCTTCCAGCGGGTCGACCGGGGCGATCGGCAGCTTGCGCGAAATCAGCCCCAGCATCAGGCCGCGGCCTCGATGGGCCTCGGTCTCCAGCGGGATCTGCATGGCCACGTCGCGGGCCAGGCCGGCATCGAAGCCATACTCGTCCATCAGGTCCAGCGCGGTGGCGCGCACCGGGCAGCCGCGCAGGCGCTCGTCGGTGAAGCGGTTCATCTCGCGCTCGATCACATGGCGCATGCCGGCCACTTCCTGGCGCAGCTGGCGGATCTCGGCGTCGTCCTGGGCCACCAGGGTCAGTGCCGGGGCTGGGGCCAGCACGGGGGCAGCGCCGGTTTCGTCGCTGGCTTCGACCGGTGCCGGTTCGCTGGCGACGATCCCGGGTTGCGCTTCGGTCACGGCAGCGGTCGGCAGCGGCGGCGGCTGCACGGCCGACGCCGCGCTTTCGTGATGCGTCTCGTGCGGCGGGTCGATCTGGAAGCGGGCGCGGTTGGCCGGTGCGGCGGTGCTGGGCGCCGGTGCGACGATGGCTTCGGCGAACGGAGCGAAGATCTGATCCGGCAGCGCCGGTTCGTTGACGGCGGCGCGTGCCAGGGTGGCGGCGAAGCCGGTGCTGCCGCGGGTCGGCACGATCTCGTCGGCGCTGTCCAGGGTGCGGCCGGTGGCGCCGACCGCAGCGCGGGGGAGGGCAGCCACGGCCGAGGTGGTTGCGGCCACCGGTTCCGGCGCCGGGGTGTTGCTGCGGCGGCGGGTGACCGCGGCGATCACCGCGTCGGCGGCGGTGCGCGGCTTCGGCGCCGGCGGCGGAGCGATGTCACGACGCGAGGCTTCCAGTGCACGCTGCACGGCGCTCTCGTCGTAGTTGGCGGCGGCGACGATCTCGATGCCTTCCTCGATCCGGCGGTTGGACAGGATCACGGCGTCAGGACCATGTTCCTTGCGCACCAGGTTCATGGCCGAGCGCATGTCGGCGGCGACGAATCGTTTGATTTTCATGCTGTGGTCACGGGACGAAGACGGCGGGGTGGCGGTCGGAGAACTCGGGTGGTCGGTGGTCTGCACGGTGCGGGTTCCCCTTGGTATCTGTCTGTTGCGTTGGTTCGAAAGTGGTGTCTGTTTTCTGGCGCATCGGAGGGCGGCGTCAGCTGATCGTTCCGACCAGCTTCAGGCGCTTGTCCTCCGGCACCTCGCTGTAGGCCAGGACCGACAGCGACGGAACGCTGTGGCGGACCAGGCGGGCCAGCGCGGCGCGCACCGGGCCGGGTACCAGCACGACCGCGGGCTCATTGCGGGCTTCCTGCTTGCTGACACATTCGGCCAGGCTCTGGTGCAGTCGCTCAGCGAGTCCGGGTTCCAGCGCGGCGCCGTTGCCCTGCGTGGACTCCTGCAAGACACGTTCCAATTGTGGGTTGAGCGTGAACACCGGCAGCTCCGCCGACATTCCGGCGATCTCCTGCACGATGAAACGACCCAGTGCGGTGCGCACCGCGGCGGTCAGTACGGCCGGGTCCTGGCTGTTCGGAGCGTGTTCGACCAGTGCTTCGGCGATCTTGCGCAGCTGGCGGATCGGAATGCGTTCGATCAGCAGGTTCTGCAACACGCGCACCACCGCCGACAGCGGCAGCGCCTTCGGCGTCAGATCTTCGACGAGCTTGGGCGCGCTCTTGGCCAGGTTGGCCAGCAGGTGCTGCACTTCCTCGTGGCCGAGCAGTTCCGGCGCGTGCTCGCGGATCAGGTGCGAAAGGTGGGTGGCGACCACGGTGGCCGGATCGACCACGGTATAGCCCAGCGTTTCAGCCTGGGCACGCTGGTGCGGTTGGATCCAGGTGGCATCCAGGCCGAATGCGGGGTCCTTGCCGGCGATGCCTTCCAGCGCGCCGAGCGCGCTGCCCGGGTCCAGGGCCAGTTCGCGGTCGGGGTGGATCTCGGCGGTGGCCACCGGTACGCCATGCACCAGCACGCGGTAGCCGTTGGCCGGCAGCTCCAGGTTGTCGCGGATGTGCACCGAGGGGATCAGGAAACCGACGTCCTGGGTCAGCTTGCGGCGCACGCCCTTGATGCGTGCCATCAGTTCGCCGCCCTGGTTGCTGTCCACCAGCGGAATCAGCCGATAGCCGACCTCCAGGCCCAGCGGATCGACCGGGCGCAGTTCGTCCCAGCTCAGTTCGGCAGTCGGAGCCGGCGCGGCCGGGCGGCCGAGTGCGTTGAGCGCGGCAGCGTCATTGCCTGCGGCTGCCGGATCGGTGGCCGCGGCCTTGCCCTTGCGGTAGACCTTCCAGGCGATGAAGCCGAGGATCGCGGACAGTGTCAGGAAAGCGACGTTGGGCATGCCCGGCACCAGGCCGACCACGCCGATGATGCCGGCGGTGATCGCCAGCGCGCGGTACTGGCCGAACACCTGGCCGGTCATGGCCTGGGCCATGTCCTGCGAACGCGAGGCGCGGGTGACCAGCATGGCCACTGCACTGGAGACCAGCAGGGCCGGCAGCTGCGCCACCAGACCGTCACCGATGGACAGCAGGGTGTAGGTGGCAGCGGCTTCGCCGAACGGCATGCCATGCTGCAGCACGCCCACGGCCAGACCGCCGAGCATGTTGATGAACAGGATCAGGATGCCGGCGATGGCATCACCACGGATGAACTTGCTGGCACCGTCCATCGCACCGTAGAAGTCGGCTTCCTCGCGGACTTCCTCGCGGCGCAGCTTGGCTTCTTCGCGCGTCAGCAAACCGGCGTTGAGGTCGGCGTCGATCGCCATCTGCTTGCCGGGCATCGCGTCGAGGATGAAGCGTGCGGTCACTTCCGAGACGCGGCCGGCGCCCTTGGTGATGACCACGAAATTGATGATGGTCAGGATCGCGAACACCACGATGCCGACCGCGTAATTGCCGCCGATCACGAATTCGCCGAACGCGGCGATGACCTTGCCCGCGGCGTCGTGGCCGTTCTGGCCGTTCAGCAGGATGACGCGGGTGGAGGCCACGTTCAGCGCCAGCCGCAGCATGGTGGTGATCAGCAGCACGATCGGGAAGATCGTGAAGTCCAGCGGGCGCTTCACGTAGACCACCGCCAGCAGCACCATCAGCGAGATGGCGATGTTGAAGGTGAACAGGGCATCGAGCACCGGCGCGGCCAGCGGCACCACGACCATGGCCAGCAGGGCCAGCACGATCAGCGGTGCGCCAAGGCCCTGGCGGATCATCTCCAGGGCGCGGCGGGTGTTGAAACCGGCGGAGGGCTGGGCGCTCACGGGCGGTCTCCCTTGCCGAATTCATCCACCTGGATGTGCGGGGCGTCCGGCATCGGGCCAGTGCGCCAGGCGCGCAGCTGGTAGACGTAGGACAGGACCTGGGCGACGGCCGAATACAGTCTCACGGGGATTTCCTTTCCGAGTTGGCCTTCCCGATACAAGGCGCGTGCCAAAGGCGGGGCGGAGACGATCGCCACCTTGTTGCCGTCGGCCACTTCACGGATGCGCAGCGCGGTCTCGTCCACACCCAGGGCGACCACTTTGGGGGCGTTCATGGCACCGCCTTCGTACTTCAGGGCCACCGCGTAGTGGGTGGGGTTGACCACCACCACGTCGGCAGTGGGCACCGCCTCCATCATCCGGCGGTTGGCCATCTGCTGCTGTAGCTGGCGGATGCGGCCCTTGACCTCGGGACTGCCCTCGCTTTCCTTCATTTCCCGGCGCAGCTCTTCACGGGTCATCTTCAGCTTGCGCATCCAGTTCCAGCGCTGGTAGGGCGCATCGATGGCGGCCAGCACCAGCATGGCGCCGGCGGTGGCCAGCAGCAGGCGCAGGGTGAAGCCGAGGCCGTCGGTGATGGCGGTCTCCAGCGGGTGGTGGATCAGCCCGCGCAGGGTGTCGAAGCCGGTCCACACCACCAGCCCGGCGGCAACGCCGACAAAAGCCACGCGCAACAACGACTTGGTGAACTCGGCGATGGCTTCCGGGCCATACAGGCGCTTGAGCCCGCTCATCGGGTTCATGCGGTTGAAGTCGGGCATCATCGCCTTCTGCGACCAGCGCAGGCCGCCCATCACCAGCGGGGCGACGAAGCTGGCCAGCAGGCAGACCAGCACCAGCGGCGCGATCACCAGCATGAACTGCAGCAGCAGGTCGCCGAAGTGGCCGAACAGCGCCTTCGGGTTCTGCCGCAGGCTCTGCTCTGGGCTGAGTGCATGCTTCATCCAGGCGCTTGCACCGCGGCCGATCGAGCCGCTCATGGCCATCACCGCCAGTACGCCGGCGCCGAACACGGCGGCCGTGCCGAGCTCGCGCGAGCGCGGCAGGTTGCCCTGTTCACGGGCGTCGCGCAGGCGTTTTTCGGTAGGTTGTTCGGTCTTTTCGCCGGCGGATTCGTTCTCGGACATCACGGGCACTGCGGCAGGGGATGCCGGGGTGCGTGCAAGAACCGTGCCGCTAGCCGTCAGTCGCGAGCGGCAGCACTGTGTGTCTGCTCCTGCTCATTCTGGCGTTCGCAGTGCTGTATGCGCTATCGCATTTAGCGGGCGGGGAAGATCGTTCAACTGCTGCTGTACAGGGGGCAGCTAGCAGCTACATGAGGCATGATGGCAAGACACGCAGAAGAGAAGGGCGATGCTGAATGGATTGCAGGATGGGATATCGCAGCAATGAGCTTTGACATTGTCGTTTTGAAGCTGGAGGACCTCGGTGAAAAAGACCTGTCCAATGTTGAGGCTGTGCAGGATATTGGATGTCCCCAGGCCATAATCGCATCCTTGGAGTTGGTGTTCCCCGGATGTGTCCAAGGTGCGTTCTCGGATGGTGAGCGCTACTCGCTCGAGTCCGCTCTGAATGGAGATCCGGTGAGCTCTATACACCTTACTCTTAGATTCGGTCGAGCATGGTCTGAGGCAGCCAATGCTGAGTTCATGGCCCTGCTTTCAACACTTTGCCAGCGGTTGCAGTCAGTCGCTTTTGCGGTCTCCGACAACTCGAGGCTCACTCCTCCCTACCCGGTCGCGCTGGAGTGATTTGCCCACGCCGGGCTTGCCCAGGCGCGCGGCCGTGTGGGTTCATTAACCCCCACCTTCGGGTGCTTTGAAGCCATTGGCCAGTTCTACCCGAGGCCGGGGCAGGTCATGCAGCTGCATGAAGCGCGCCGCATCCACCGGGCGGCCGAGCAGGTAGCCCTGCAGGTAATCGCAGCCCAGCCGCTCCAGGTAGGCGCGCTGCGCGGCGGTTTCCACGCCTTCGGCCACGATGTCCATGTCCAGCGCGTGGCCCAGCGCCACGATCGCCGAGACGATCACCACGTCCTCGGCGCTGTGCTCCAGATCGCGCACGAAGGCGTGGTCGATCTTGATCTCGGTGGCCGGCAACCGCTTCAGGTACAGCAGGCTGGAATAGCCGGTGCCGAAGTCATCGATGGAGATGCCCACGCCCAGTGCCGAGAGCGCCTGCAGCAGGCGCAGGCTGGTATCGGTATCGCGCATCACCGTGCTTTCGGTGATCTCCAGCACCAGGTGGCGTGGGGCAATGTCGTAACGTTCGATCACTTCACGCACATCCTGCAGCAGGTGCGGCGAACTGAACTGCACCGGCGACAGGTTCACCGACATCGACCAGCCCTCGTGGCCGGCATCGTGCCAGCGGCGCAGCTGCTGGCAGGCCTGGTCCAGCGCCCAGCGCCCGATCTCATTGATCGCACCGCTGCGTTCGGCCAGCCGGATGAAGCGGTCCGGCGGGATCAGGCCATGCTCCGGATGGCGCCAGCGGATCAGCGCTTCGGCACCGGCCACCTTCTGCGTGGCTACCTGGATCTTCGGCTGGTAGTGCAGGAACAGCTGCTCGCTGCCGATGGCCCGGCGCAGGTCGGCCAGCAGCCGGAACTGTTGTTCGGCGCTGTCATTCATCCAGTCGGCGAACAGCACGAAGGCGTTGCGTCCGGATTCCTTGGCCTGGTACATCGCTGCATCGGCAAAGGCCATCAGCTGCCGCTCGCTGGCAGCGTGATCCGGACAGATCGCCACGCCGATGCTGGCGGTCACCTGCAGTTCGTTGTCGGCCAGCAACGGCCCGCTGCCGACCGCCTGCAGGATGCGCCGGGCCAGCGTCGGCAGGTCCTCGTCGTGCTCGATGCGCACCACCAGCACGAATTCGTCACCGCCCAGACGGGCCAGCATGTCGTTGGGCCGAAGCAGCTGGCGCGTGCGTTCGGCCACCGCAACCAACAGTGCATCGCCGGCCTGGTGGCCGTAGGCATCGTTGACCTGCTTGAAGCCATCCAGATCCATGAACATCACCGCGAAGCGGCTGCCTCCCTGTTCGGCCTCGGCCAGCGCCTGCACGATGCGACGCTGCAGCAGCAGGCGGTTGGGCAGGCGGGTAAGCGGATCGTGCAGTGCGGCCTGGGTCAGTTCCTGCTGGGCGTCGGTCAGCGAGGTACTCAACAGGGAATTGCGCAGGCGCAGCAACTGCGCCTCCACCCGCTGGTCCAGCCAGGAGACCACCAGCACCACGGCCAGGATGGCGACGGTCAGCACCACCACCAGCATGGCCAGCCATTCGCTCTGCAGCCCATCGCCGACGGCTGCGCCGCAGATGCTGCCTTCCGGGAAGCGCGCGGCGGCCATGCCGGTGTAGTGCATGCCGACGATGGCCAGGCCGAGCAGGCCGGCAGCCGCGAGCCGGTCGCCGACACGGGTGCGCTGCGCGCGCAGGCGGAACGCCACGTACAGCGCCGTCCACGAGGCGGCCACCGCTACCATCAGCGAGAACAACAGCCAGCCCGGGTCGTAGTCGATGCCTGGCTGCATGCGCATCGCCGCCATGCCGACGTAATGCATGCCGGCGATGCCGGTGCCCATCAGCAGGGCGCCGCCGGCCAGCCGCGGGTGGGGCAGGGTGCGTAGCGAGACCAGCCACAGCGCGAACACCGATGAGGCGATGGCAAGCGCAAGCGAGAGCAGGGTGATCGGCAGGTCGTAGCCGAGCGGAATGGGCAGATCGAAGGCGAGCATGCCGATGAAGTGCATCGACCAGATGCCCAGGCCCATGGCGAAGCCACCACCGAGGCGCCACCACCAAGCCGCGCCCTTGCCGGGTGCAGTGACCGTGCGCCCGGCCATGGCCAGCGCGGTGTACGAAGCCATCACGGCGACCAGCAGCGAGATCGCCACCAGCCACGGGTTGTACGTGCCTACCAGCATTCGTCAGTCTCCCGGACCTGCCTGTCGACGGAAACCACGGTGGGGCATGCATGAGGCAGGCCGACGCACGGCGCCGGCCACGTGCGGCATCCCCCCGGTTGCCGCGTATTCACTCTAACGCGCAGACCCGGGGGAAGGGCAAGCAGTAAAACGTGATGATCCGGTCAGTGTGTGACCGCGTCCGCAGCCTGGAAGGCGGCATCGAACAGGCGCTGTACCGGCGGGCCCATTTCCCCGGCCAGCAGCGCCAGCAGGAACAGGCCCAGCAGCAGCGAGACCGGCAGGCCGAGCTGGATCGGGTTCAGCGCCGGGGCGGCACGGGCCAGGACGCCGAACGCCAGATTCACCGCCAGCATTGCCACGGTCAGCGGGATCGCCAGGGTCAATGCGCCGCGCAGTACGGTCAGCAGGAAGGTTGGGGCGATGCTGAAGAAGGCGTGCGGGTCCGGCAGCGGGGCGCCGATCGGCAGCGCCCGGTAGCTGTCCACCACCAGCGAGATCAGCGCAAGGTGCCCGTTGGCGGTGAAGAACAGCAGGCCGAACAGCAGATAGAACCACTGCCCGATCACGCCGGAGGTGCCGCCACGCAGTGGGTCACTCATCTGCGCGAAGGCCAAGCCGGTGCCCTGGGCGATCAGTTCGCCGGCTATCGCGCCGGCCTCGAACACCAGCCGAAGCAGGAAGCCGATGGATACGCCGATGGCCAGTTCACGGGCGATGGTAAGGACCGTGGCGGCATCGAAACCGGTCCAGTCCGGTACCGGCGGCAGCAGCGGCGCCAGCGCAATGGCCAGGGTGCCAGCCAGCACCACGCGCACCCGTGCGGGAACGGCACGGGTACCGACCATCGGCATGGCCATGGCAACTGCGCCGATGCGCAGCATGGTCCACAGCACGGTGCCGATCATGCCGAAGGCCTGCAGGCCGTCGGCAGCCATCTGGGTGGCGGCGTCCATCGAAGCGCGTGTCCTAGCCGATCAGGTGTGGAATGCGCTGGAACAGCAGCGTGGTGAACTCCACCAGGTGGCCGATCAGCAGGCTGCCCAGCGCGAACAGCACCGCGGTCAGCGCCGCCGCCTTGGCAACGAAGGCGATGGTCGGCTCATTGAGCTGGGTCGCGGCCTGCACCACGCCCACCACCACACCGACCACCAGCACGGTGAGCAGCAGCGGGCCGGCCACCCACAACACGGTGATCAGGCCGCCACGCAGTTCGGTCAGGGCAAGTTCGGGAGTCATTCGGGTTCCATCTGCTCATGTAGCGTCGAGCCATGCTCGACTGTGCTTCTGTAGAGTCGAGCCATGCTCGACTGCCTCTCGATCACGCCGGATTGAAGCTCGCCGCCAAGGTACCGACGGTCAGCACCCAGCCATCCACCAGCACGAACAGCAGGATCTTGAACGGTGCCGACACCAGCATCGGCGACAGCATCATCATGCCCATCGACATCAGCACGCTGGCCACCACCAGGTCGATGATCACGAACGGGATGAAGATCAGGAAGCCGATCTCGAAGGCGGTCTTCAGCTCGCTGGTGACGAACGAGGCGACCAGCACCGGGAACGGGATCGCATCTGGGCTGGCGTAGGTGCCATGCCCGGCGATGCCGGCAAAGGTCATCAGGTCGGTCTCGCGGATCTGCGCCAGCATGAAGCCGCGCAGCGGCGTGGTGGTCAGCGTCCAGGCGGTCTGGAAGTCGATCTCGCCGTTGAGGTAAGGCGCCATGCCGGTGCTCCAGGCCTTGTCCCAGGTCGGCATCATCACCATCGCGGTGAGGAACAGGGCCAGGCCCAACAGCACCTGGTTGGACGGCGTCTGCCCGGTACCCAGCGCCTGGCGTAGCAGGCCCAGCACGATGATGATGCGGGTGAACGAGGTCAGCACCAGCAGCATCGACGGGATCAGGGTGATCGCCGTCATCAGCAGCAGGGTCTGCAGCGGCAGGCTGACCGGCGCACCACCGATCTTGCCGACGTTGATGTCCGGCAGCGGCGTGGTCGGGGCACCGGGTGCGGCGAATGCCAGCGCCGGCATCAGGCACAGGGCGAGCATCAGCAGCCACGGCATCAGGGTGGCAAGACGGGTACGGGTGACACGCATGTCAGGGATCCTTGCGCAGCCGCTGCTGCAGCAGCTGGGCGAAATTCGGCAGGTTCTTGAAGTCCGGCACGCGCACCTGCGCGGGCGGCGGCAGCGGTTCGGGCAGGGTGTGCAGGGTGTTGATGCCGCCAGCGGTGACGCCCAGCAGCAGCTGCTGGCCGTTGACCTCGACCACCACCACGCGCTCCTTGGCACCGACACTCAGGCTGGCCACCACCTTCATGCCGTCGGCCGGGCGGAAGCCGCTGCCGGGCAGGCGCTTGAGCAGCCAGCCGAGGCCGATGACCAGCGCCAGCACGGCCAGCAGCGCCAGCACCGCGCCGAACAGGCTCGGTGCGGCGGCTGCGTGCTGGCCGATCTGCGGGCCGACCGGAGCGGCGGTCTTGCCGACCGCCAGCAGTGTGGAGGCCAGCAGGCTCAACGCAGTCTCCGGATCCGCTCGCTCGGGCTGACCACGTCGGTCAGGCGAACGCCGAAGCGGTCGTTGATCACCACCACCTCGCCGTGGGCGATCAGGGTGCCGTTGACGAACACATCCAGCGATTCGCCGGCGCCGCGTTCCAGTTCCACCACCGAGCCCTGGTTGAGCTGCAGCAGGTTGCGGATCGGCAGGCGGGCACGACCGACTTCCAGCGACAGGGTCACCGGCACGTCGAGGATCACGTCCAGGTTGAGGTCGGCGCCGGCCCCTTCTTCGGCCTGCAGGGTGCCGAACTGGGCCGGGGTCGGTTCGAGGGCGTCGATATCGTTCATTGCGGGTCTTCCTGGATGACGGGTGCGCGCGGGCGGGTGCCCGGCGGATGGGTAGCGGTGATCTTCACGGCGTTCATGCCGTTGGCGATGCCGAACTCGCCGGTGAACACCGGGATGTTCTCCACGCACAGCGGCACCTGCGGGCTGAGCTCGATCGGCAGGATGTCGCCGACCTTCAGCTGGGTCAGGTCACGCAGGGTCATGCGCTTGCTGGCCAGTACGCTGGACAGGGTCACCTCGGCGATGTTGAGCTGTTCGCGCAGGGTCTGGCCCCAGCTTTCGTCGCGATCATTGCGGTCGCTCTGGATGCCAGCGTCGAGCAGCTCGCGGATCGGTTCCAGCATCGAATACGGCAGGGTGACGTGGATGTCGCCGCCGCCGCCGTCGAGTTCGACGTGCAGGCGGCACACCACCACGTACTCGCGCGGCGTCACGATGTTGGCGAAGTGCGGGTTGATCTCCGAGTTGATGTACTCGAAGTCGACATCCATCACCGGTGCCCAGGCCTCGCGCAGGTCGGCGAAGGTCTGCTTCAGCAGCAGGTGGATCACCCGCATTTCGGTGGCGGTGAATTCGCGGCCTTCGATGCGGGTGGGGTAGCGCCCGTCGCCGCCAAAGAAGTTGTCGACGATGGCGAACACCAGGGTCGGTTCGAACACGATCAGGCCGGTACCGCGCAGCGGCTTGAAGCGGATCAGGTTCAGGTTGGTCGGCACATACAGCGAGTGCATGTAGTCGTTGAACTTGATCAGCTCGATGCCGCGCACCGACAGTTCGGCCGAACGGCGGATCAGGTTGAACAGGCCGATCCGCCACAGGCGCGCGAAGCGCTCGTGGACCATTTCCAGGGTCGGCATGCGACCGCGGATGATGCGGTCCTGGCTGGCGAAGTCGTACGAACGTGCTTCGCCTGACGGCGGTTCCGCATCGGTCTCGACCGCGCCACTGTCCACGCCGTGGAGCAGGGCATCGATCTCGTCCTGGGACAGCAGATCATTCATCGGTGGGCCCTTACTGGGTCACGAAGCTGGTGAACAGCAGATCGTCGGCGCCGTTGCTGCCGGTCTCGGCCTTGAGCACTTTCTGCACTTCGGCCAGCGAAGCGGCCTGCAGCTTCTGCTTGCCGGCGATGTCGGCGATCTGGTCGGGGCTGACCTGCGAGAACAGCATCAGCAGGCGTGCGCGAATGGCTGGCGCATGCGTCTTGATCGCTTCCAGTGCGGCCGGATCGCGGGTCATCAGCTGCACTTCCAGCTGCAGGTAGCGCGGGCCGTCGACCGGGCCGTTGAGATTGACCACGAAGGCCGGGTCCAGCGCGAAGTACTGCGCCGGTGCCGGAGTACTGGCCTTCTTCGGGGCCTGCGCGGTCTTCTCTTCGTGCTTGGACTGGGTGAAGAACCAGACGCCGCCACCGGCGGCAGCGGCGGCGAGCACGGCCACCAATGCGGTGATCAGCATCGGACTGCGCGGCTTGGCGGCCTTGTCCTTCTCGGCGGTCTTCTTGGTTTTGTCAGCGGCTGCGGCCACGGGGTGAAGCTCCTGAGGGTTGCTTCACCGGGATATGCAAGGGGTGTGCCGGAGCCGGGGCAGAGGGGTGCGACGGAATTCCGTCGGGGTGCCGGTGGGGCCGTGCGGAGCACGCTCCGCACCCACCAACGCGATACTGGTAGGTGCCAACCGTCCCGCTCTGGTGGGTGCCAACCTTGGTTGGCACGTCTGTCAGGCATATGCGTCCAGCAACCCGCGCTGGCGGATCAACTGCGCGGACGACACGCTGGCCTCGCCCGGCGACGGTTCTCCGTCACCCGCGATGCCGCCGCCACTGGCCTGGCCTGACGCATTGCCGTCACCACCGGGCGCCTGATGACCAACATCAGCATGAGCCAGCTGGAAGCCCTGCTCGCCGAGGAGTTCGCGCAGGCGCGGCAGGCTGTTTTCCAGTGCCTGGCGCACATCCACGTGTGGGCTGCTGAAGCTGGCATGCACCTTGTCGCCGTTCAACTGCAGGCGCACATCGACCGGGCCCATGTCGTCCGGACTCAACCGGATGTGGGCGTGGCCGATCTTCTGGTCGGCCAGCCAGCCAAGGCGCGCGCCGACGGCCTGGTCGAAACCATCGTCACCGAGCACCGGCTTCGGAGTCGGCTCGCCATTGAAGATGGCGTTGCCGGTAGCGAGTGCAGCTTTCAGATCCTGCACAGCCGCGTTGCCCGGCGCATGCAGCAGCGGCGCTGCGGCACGGTCGCCGATGAGGGGTGCGTCGCTGCCTTCGCCACGCTCGTTGCGCTTGCCGGGCAGCACCAGTTCAGGCAACGGCAATGTGGCTGTCTGGTCGGTGCCGCTGCTGGTGGTGGACGATGTGGCAGCCGCCGCTGTGGATGGCAGGGCTGCGGCGGCCGGTAGTGCAGCGGGGGCGGGTAGTGCGTTGCCGTCTGCGTCGGTAGCCGTTGCAGCCATTGCTGGCAGAGCGGCGGCAGGATCGGCAGGCGCCGGTACCGCCAGCACCAGCCCAGCCAGGCCGAGTGGCGGCCACGGGGCTTCCTCGGTCGCGGCCGGGGTGTCCTTTTCGGCAACCGGCTTGGCCGGTGATGTGGGCACCGTGGCGGCGGTCTCTTCGGGGGCGGCAGCGCTGTCCGGCCTGCGCTCGGCGCCGGCCTGGCCAGTACTCTCCGATGCCGGTCCCTGCGTGGACGGCATGGGCGAGTTCGAAGGTTTCGAGGGTGCATCGGCAGCCGGCGAGCCACCCTGCAGCAGTTGGCTGAACTCTTTGTTGCCATCACCGCGTGGCGCGCGGGGTGCGCTGCTGCCGGAATGCTGCGGCTGCGCGTTGGCGCTGCTGGCCAATGGCGCGGGCATCACGAGCGGCCTCCCTGCTCGGCGCCGTCCTGATCTTCGGCCTGTACCAGGCGGGCGCGACGCGCGCCAATGTCGTCCATCTCGCGCTGGTCGCGGCGGTCCGTCACCACCTTTTCCTGTGCGCGGTAGCTGGCGGCCAGCTGTTCCAGCACAGCTTTGTCACGGCTGGCCAGGATCAGGCGGGCGCGCTCGGCTTCCACCTTTTCGCGGTTGCCGTTGACCGTGGCCTGCTGCTGCTCCACCGCACTGTCGAGACGGTCGAGGAACGCGCGCCGGTTCAGCAGCTGCGCCGGGCTGGTCGCCGCCATCTGCGCGTTCGCGTATTCCTCGGCATAGCGGCGCAGTTCGTCCAGTCGCGATAGATGGGTATCGAGCACGCGCTGGCGTTCGGCCAGATCGCGGGCGACTGCGTCCTCGTGTTCCTGGGCCCGCTTGAGCAGGGGATCGATGCGCTTGGACTGGTTCATGGCTTAACTCTCTTGTTCCACCAGGCGCTGCAGTGCCGCCTGGCTGTGCGGGAGATCTGCGGCCTTGGCGACGTCCTGGCCGAGGAACTCCATGATTTCCGGCCAGCGTTCCAGGGCTTCGTCGGTGGCCGCGTCGTTGCCGCGCTGGTAGGCACCGATGGCGATCAGATCGCGGTTGGCCGAATAGGCCGAGACCAGCCGCTTCAGCTTGCGGATGCGCAGGCGCCACGGTTCGTCGGCAATTTCCGTGACCACGCGGCTGACCGACGATTCAACGTCGATGGCCGGGTACAGGCCACTGTCGGCCACGCGCCGCGACAGCAGGATGTGGCCGTCGAGGATCGCGCGCGCTGCATCGGCGATTGGATCCTGCGGATCGTCGCCTTCGGTCAGCACCGTGTAGAACGCGGTGATCGAGCCACGGCCCTTGGCACCATTGCCGGCACGCTCGACCAGCGCCGGCAGCTTGGCGAACACCGACGGCGGATAGCCGCGGGTGGTCGGCGGTTCGCCCACCGACAGGCCGATCTCGCGCTGGGCCTGGGCGAAGCGGGTCAGCGAGTCCATCAGCAACAGCACGTTCAGGCCCTGGTCGCGGAACCATTCGGCGATGGCGGTAGCGCGATAGGCACCATGCAGGCGCGCCAGCGGCGGCCGGTCGGCGGGACTGGCCACCACCACGGCGCGGCGCAGGCCTTCCTCGCCCAGCGTGGTCTCGACGAAGTCGCGTACTTCGCGGCCACGTTCACCGATCAGGCCGACCACGATCACGTCGGCGGCGGTATAGCGGGTCATCATGCCCAGCAGCGTCGACTTGCCGACGCCGGAACCGGCGAACAGGCCGACACGCTGGCCGCGGCCGATCGGCAGCAGCGCGTTGATCGCGCGCACGCCCACGTCCAGCGGCTGGGTGATCGGTTCACGCGCCAGCGGATTGATCGACACGCCGGCCATGCCGACATGCCCTTCGGCGCGGATCGGGCCCTTGCCATCCAGCGGCACGCCGTCGCTGTCGATGACGCGGCCGAGCAGGCCTTCGCCCACTTCCACGCCGCCACGGCGCGCGGACGGCACCACCCGGGCATTGGGCAGAAGGCCGTGCAGTTCGGCGCTGGGCATCAGGTAGGTGCGCTCGCCGGCGAAGCCGACCACTTCGGCATCGACCCAGCCACCATCGACCACTTCCACCTTGCAGCTTGCGCCCAGCGGTGCCTCGCAGCCGACCGCTTCCAGCGTGAGCCCGACCGCGCGGCGCAGCACGCCTTCGCGGATCAGGCCGCGGCCATGGGCGGTATCCACACGCAGGCCATCGAGGCGACGGGCCAGGCGCAGGTTGCGGGCCATGGCCCAGTCGGCCGGTGGCGGAGACGGCTGCTGATCGGGGTTCATGCATTGGCTCCGGTCTGGCGGATCACCGCGTCCAGCGCGCCGCGCAGGCGGGCTTCCAGGGTGCCGTCGATACGCACGGCTTCGGCGTGCACGCGAAGATCGCCGCGGCTGAGGCTGGTGTCTGGCACCAGGCGCTGTTGTGGCGGCAGGCTCAACAGCGGGGCGAGGGCGGCGATGTCGTCCGGGTGCAGGCGCACTTCGACCTCGCGGGTGCTGCCACCGACCGCGTCGATGGCCTCACCGACCAGCTGTGCCAGCAGTGCCGGGTCGGCTTCATAGGCGCGGCCGACCAGCGCACCGGCGATGCGTACCGCCAGCTCGCCCAGTGCGCCGACCACTTCGTTCTCCAGCCGCACCAGCGGTCGGCTGAAGTTGTCCAGGATGCCTTCGATCTGCGCGGCGAGGCGACGCACCTCCGCCTGGCCCTGGCCGTAGCCTTCGGTATGGCCGTGCTGGAAGCCTTCCTTCTCTGCGCTGTCCTGGATGGCCTGGATTTCCTCCAGGGTCGGCAGCTGCAGTGGCGGCTCCGGCTCGTGTTCCGGGTCCGGCTCGGTGAGTTCGAACGCATCCGCCTGATCCAGCACCGGTTCGGGCTGGGCCAGCAGGTCCGGGGCAAGCCAGCGCACGACGTTGCTCACAGCATGGCCTCCGCGCTGCCACCGATGGTGACCGTGCCTTCATCGGCCATGCGCTTGACGATGGCCAGGATCTCGCGCTGCGCGCCTTCCACGTCGGACAGGCGCACCGGGCCACGGGCTTCCATGTCTTCCAGCAGGATTTCGGCCGCGCGCTGCGACATGTTGCGGGTGATCTTGTCGCGCACCTTGATGTCGGCACCGCGCAGGGCCAGGCCCAGGCGCTCGCCGCTCACTTCGCGCAGCACCAGCTGCATTTCGCGGTCGTCCAGGTCTACCAGGTCGTCGAACACGAACATCAGGTCCTGGATGCGGTTGCTCAACGGCGCATCGATGCGGGCGATCTCGCCCAGGATCGCCTGGTCCTGGCCGCTGTCCATGAAGTTCAGGATGTTGGCCGCGCACTGCACGCCGCCGATGTTGGACGACTTCAGGTTCTGGTTGCCGGCGAACTGGCGCTCCATGATCTCGTTGAGTTCATTGAGCGCGTTCGGCGGAATGCCATCGAGGGTGGCGATGCGCAGCAGCACGTCCACGCGGGTACGGTCGGGCAGCAGCTTCAGCGCGTCGGCGGCCTGGTCGGTTTCCAGGTGCGCCATCACGATGGCGATGATCTGCGGGTGCTCGTTGCGCACCAGGTCGGCCACCGCACGCGGGTCCATCCACTTCAGCGCGTCCAGGCCGGTGGTGTTGCGGCCGAGCAGGATGCGGTCGATCAGGTTCCCGGCCTTCTCGCTGCCCAGTGCCTGCACCAGCATGTTGCGGATGTAATCGTCCGAGCCCACGCCCAGCGAGGTCTTCGAGCCCAGCTCCTGGCCGAACTGGTCCATCACCCGTTCCACCTGTTCGCGGGTGATGTCGGTCATGGTGGCCATGGCGATGCCGATTTTCTGCACTTCCTTGGGTTCCATGTGACGCAGCACTTCGGCCGCATCCAGCTCACCCAGCGAAAGCAGCAGTACGGCGGCGCGCTGCACGCCAGTCAGTGCGGCCTCAGTCATTGGCCACCCAGCCCTTGACCACCTGGGCCACGCGCTTGGAGTCGGTCTTCACGGCTTCACGCGCCATCCGCAGTCGTTCCTCATATGAATCCACCGGCAGGGCCAATGCATCCGGCCCGCCCAGGCTGGCCCGGTCGGCGCCCAGCGCCGGCAGCGGCATGCCATCGTCATCGACCAGCTGCACGTCCGCGGTATGCGGCTCCAGTGCCTGTTCGTCGTTCTTCTTGTTCTGGCCGGTGATCGCGCGCAGTGCAGGGCGCAGCACACCGAACAGCAATGCCAGCACCACCACGGCACCCAGCAGCATGCGACCGGCGTCGTGCACCCACGGCAGCTCCCACCATGCCGGGCCTTCGACCGGCGTGGTGTCACGCACGAACGGGGCATTCATCACCGACACGGTGTCGCCACGCTCGGCGTTGAAGCCGACGGCCTGCTTGACCAGCGCCTCGACGCGGGTCAGTTCGGCGGCCGACAGCGGCTGCGGGCTCATCTTGCCGTTGGCACCGGCGCGCGGGACGTTGTCCACCAGCACCGCCACCGAGACGCGCTTGATGCGGCCGGCCGGCTGGCGGGTGTGCTGCAGGGTGCGGTCCAGCTCGTAGTTGCGGGTCGCGTTCTTGCTGCTTTCGGTCGGAGTCTGTGCGGTTGCCGGTGCGGCCTGCTGGCCCGGCGGGCTGTTGCTGGTCGCGCCCGGCACGCCCTGCGGGCCCGGGGTGCTGGTGGTGTTCTCGCTCATCTGCTCGCTGCGCAGCTTCTGTGGTTCACCGTTGTAGAGCTCACGGGCTTCCTCGGTTACCGAGAAGTCCATGTCCACGCTCACTTCCGGATTGACGCGGCCAGGACCGGTCATCGGCTCCAGCAGCTCGCGGATGCGCTGGTTGAACGAGGTTTCCTGGCGGCGGACCTGCTCGAACTGGGCCGCATTGACTGCCGCTTCGCTGTTCGGGTCGGTGATGCTGAGCATGCGCCCGCTCTGGTCGACCACCGTCACCCGTTCCGGAGCGAGGTCCGGAATGCTGGCCGCGACCATGTGCACGATGGCGTCGACCTGGCTGCGTTCCAGCTGCTGGCCGCCACGCAGTTCCAGGGTGACCGAGGCGCTGGCCACGTCACGCTGCCGGGTGAAGGCGCTGGGCTTGGGAATGGCCAGGTGCACGCGCGAATCGCGCACCGGGCGCAGCGTGTTGATGGTGCGCGACAGCTCGGTTTCCAACGCATGCTGGTAGCGCGCGCTTTCCACGAACTGGCTGACGCCGAAGCCCGGGTCGCGTTCCATCAGCTCGAAGCCGAGCTTGCCGCTGTCGGTCAGGCCGGAGCCGGCCAGCTTCAGGCGGGCGTCGTGCAGGTTCTTTTCCGGCACGGTGATGCCACCGGTGGCCGGGTCGAGCGCGAACGGGATCTGCGCGGCGCGCAGCAGGTCGGTCGCTTCAGCGGTCGCCTTCTGGTCCAGGCCGGTATACAGCGGGACCATGCCGGGCTTCTGCGACCAGAAGAACACGGACAGCCCGGCCGCTACGGCCACGGCGATCATCGCCATCAGTCCGAGCCGACGGGTGATCTGCAGGCTTTGCAGCCGATCGAACCACTGGCCCGCCTTTTCGGCGTTCAGGGATTCCTTGGAGAGCGACAGGGCCATGCGGTTCTATCCTTACAGCGGCATGTTCATCACGTCCTGGTAGGCCTGGACGAGACGGTTGCGGACTTCCACGGTGGCGCGGAAGGCGATCTGGGACTGCTGCGAGGCGACCATGACCTTGGCGAGGTCGGCGCTGGGGTCGCCCATTTCGAAGGCTTTTGCCAGGGCGCCGGATTTCTGTTGCGCGTCGTTGACGCCGGCAATCGCACCACGCAGGGTTTCGGTGAAGCTGGCCGGCTGGGCCTGCGGTGCATCCAGCACCGTGCCCGGCAGGGCGTTGCTGCGCGGCGTTTCGCCCAGCGGGTTGAGCGCCGGCTGTCCCATCTGGGTCTGATAGGAGCGGATCTGCGAAAGGATCGACGTGACGGAGTGGGACATCTGCAACGGTTCCAGAAACAGGGGATGGGGTTGTCTGCTGGAGCAGGTGCAAGTGCCGTGCCGAAACCGGTTTTCGATTCAGTGAAGTGAGGAGGTTGGGTGTGCGTGCGGGGTTGCACCCCGCTCCCCGCGGTAGTGCCGGCCGCTGGCCGGCAACCTCAGCAGCAACGGCCGAAGCCGAAGCCGAAGCCGAAGCCGAAGCAACGGCAGAAGCTGGTTATCCGTGGGATGGCGGGGTGGGTCCGGTTGCGGGGGACGCCGTAAATCCGTCCATGGAGG
>NZ_JASJSQ010000053.1:5528-33494 GCF_030236855.1 Stenotrophomonas maltophilia group sp. Smal13 | reverse complement strand
GGGGATCCCGGCCCGCGTTCAGCGCCCAGACGAGGAGAGAGCGGCGCCGAACGCTGGAACGCTTATGCAGCAGCGGCCGCGGCCGCTTCGTGCGACGGCAGCGCAGCCAGTGCGCCAGCAATGGCGTCTTCGCGGTGCTGCGGCGAGTAGGCGATGCCTTCGGCGCGTACGAACTCGACATCGTTGATGCCCCAGAAGGCAAACGTCTGGCGCAGGAACGGCTCCTGGAAGTCCGCGGGCGAATCGGTGTAGATGCCGCCACGGCTGCTGGCGATGATCACCCGCTTGCCACCGGCCAGGCCGACCGGACCGTTCTCGGTGTACTTGAAGGTGCGCCCGGCCACGGCCACGCGGTCGATCCAGGCCTTCAGGGTGGACGGAATGCTGAAGTTGTACATCGGCGCGCCGATCACCACGATATCGGCCGAAAGGAACTGCTCGAGTACCTGTTCAGCATCGGCGGCTTCGGCAGCGTCGGCCTTGGCAAGCGATCCGCTGCGCAGATGCGGTACCGGATTGGCGTCAAGATCGCGATAATCAACCTGCAGGCCGTCGATCTGCTGCGTGAACTGGGCCACCACGGCGGCGGTCAGGTGGCGGGAGACGGAGTTGTCGCCAAGCACGCTGGCGTCGATGTGCAGAAGCTTCATGGCAGTACCTATGTTCGGGAGAGGTGGCGGACTTGCCGCCGACGGAGAGAACGATAGGTTGTTGCAAAGGCGGGATAAAGGTGGTTGAATGCCACGTATTGTTCTAGATATGGAACTCGGGCATGCATGACCTGAATGATCTGTACTACTTCGCGATGGTGGTCGACCATGGCGGATTCGCCGCCGCCGAGCGCGCACTGGGTATCCCCAAGTCGCGCCTGAGCCGCCGCATCAGCCAGCTGGAAACCGATCTGGGCGTTCGCCTGCTGCAGCGCTCCACGCGTCGTTTCGCCGTCACCGATGTCGGCACCAGCGTGCACCGCCACGCGCAGACGATGCTGGCCGAGGCACAGGCCGCACGCGAAGTGGTGGACCGCCTCAGCGCGGAACCGCGCGGCGTGGTGCGCGCCAGCGTGCCGGTATCGCTGGCGCAGATGCAGCTGCCCAAGCTGCTGCCCAAGTTCCTTGAGCAGTACCCGAAGGTGCGCCTGCAGTTGAACATCAGCAACCGCCGCGTGGACATCATCAACGAAGGCTACGACGTGGCCCTGCGCGTGCGCTCGCGCCTGGACGACGATGGCAGCCTGGTGATGCGCAGCTTCGGACAGGTGCAGGAACTGCTGGTGGCCAGCCCGAAGTACCTGGATCGCGCCGGCCGGCCGAAGGATCCTGAAGAGCTGACCCAGCACGTCACCCTAAGCATCAGCGAAGACGAAGCACGCCAGCGCTGGGAGCTGCATGGCCCGGAAGGCGAAGTGCGCCGGGTCGACCTGCAGCCGCGCGTGGCCGGCTTCGACTTCCCGCTGCTGCAGAGCATGGTGAAGGACGGCTTCGGCATCACCATGCTGCCGGAAACCGTTTGCGCCGATGCCGTGCGCAACGGCGAGCTGGAAGTGGTGCTGCCGGACTGGTCGCTGCCGCAGGGCGTGTGTCACGCCGTGTTCGCCTCGCGCCGCGGCCTGCTGCCGGCGGTGCGCGTGTTCATCGACTTCCTGGCCGAGCACTTGCCGCCGCAGCTGGAGGCCTCGCGCCTGGATTGCGGTGGCGCCTGTGAAAAGGCCAAGGAGCGGATCAAGGCCAGTGCGCTGGGCGCGTTAGCAGTGGATGCGGGCTGAGGCACCTGGCCGCAACTGCACCGCCGATCTGTGAAACGGTAGCGCCGGGCCATGCCCGGCGTTGCTGCTTTCCGGCCCCGGTCACTTCCGGCCGAACAGCCGATCCCAGAAGCTGCGCCGCGGCGGTGTGGCTGGCCTGGGCTCGGCAATGACCGGTGCTTCCAGTACCGCCATCAGTTCCGCGCTGCGTGGCTTCTTCAGGAAGCGGGCGTAGTCCATGTAGCTGGTCACCTTGCTCATGTGCAGGCGCTCCGGCATTGCCGGCAACGCGCCGCCCTGCAGCAGCACCCGCAGTGCCTGTGGACGGTCCAGGCGGATCGCCTCGAACAGGGCGGTGCCGCCGCAACCGGGCTCGATCTGGTTGGCGCGCTGTGGCGCATCCTTCAACAGCTCTCGCAGCGCATCCGGGTCGTCGCGGTCCACGGCGGCAACCAGCCGTGCCAGCGCTTCAGCTTCTTCGGGTGGAAGACTGTCGCGATAGGCCTGGTCGGCGATCTCGCGCTCGTCGCGCCCGTCACCGCCCTGGATGCACAGGTAGTCGGTGACCAGGGCGACCGGAATGCCGGAGGTATCCAGCGCCCAGTAGCTCGGATAGACGCCGTCGCCCCAGCCGCTGGTGAATACGACCAGGCCGTGTGGAGAGTCCTCGCCCCAGGGGCGGTACTCGGCGCCTTCATCCAGGCCGTCATGGTCGATCAGCGCATCCGACCATTCGCTGTCTTCGTCGCCATCGGTCTGTTCGATCAGGGCCAGCAGTGCCTGCTGAGTGTTGGTATCCATGAAGCAGCCGATGCCGGCGTCGACCGGATAGCCAATGAAACTGTCCTCATCCAGGCCGGTCAGGTCCTGCGTGGTCCAGCGCGCCATCTGCCAGTGCAGGGCAGACGCAGTGAGGGCTTCGCGGGGCTTGAACCAGACCACGGCCAGCGCCGGGCGGCCGCTGTGCACGATGATTTCGACCGGATGCCGGCCTAGGGGGGCGGTGTAGTCGGCCAGCGCGGGCGCCTCGGCCTGGACCAGCGGATCGCAGACCACCAGATGCCCACTGCTGACCGGCAGGTGCCCGGCGAACGTGCGGTGCAGGGCCACTGCGGCCAGCTGGGTGTCGTCCAGCAGGGTGGTGCGCAGGTTGGCCAGATCGAGGTGGGCCATGGGGGCTCCGATTGCAGTGAAGGCCCCACCGTGCCGGATGCGAAGGGCGGGGGCAAGGGTGGTCTTGGGCAAATGCCCTTCACGTGCGAGAATACGCCGCTGCCCGGGCGACCGGGACCCGATTGGAGAGATGGCCGAGCGGTTTAAGGCACCGGTCTTGAAAACTTGCGCACACGCTTCTTGTCGAGGGTAGAATACGCAGTAAAAACAAACACTTAGCGCAATTCGCTAGCAGGCACAGCCTGCACCGTTTAGCGGATTTTTAGCGCGAAAGGGGTTTTTCAGTAACGGTGGGTTGGCCGAGCGGTTGAAGGCACTAGTCTTGAAAACTAGCAAGGGGGCAACCCCTTCCAGGGTTCGAATCCCTGACCCACCGCCATCTTCTCAGGGTGAGTCATACCCCTGTCGATAGCCGAAGAAATACCGGCACGCCCGCAAATCGGGCTAATCACGCCTACAGGCCAGTTTCATCTGACTCAATACAAGCACGAAGGCACCGCGCCGAACGTCGCCTGTGCGCCTTTCGGACGCTGGGCCGCTTAACCTCCGACGTGGGCCGCTTGTCCATCAGTCCGTCACTACCCTACAGACCCGCGCTTTGAATCGCCTGTAGCGGCTGCAATCGACGCGCGCGATTGCGTCCAAAAAGTCGTTGCCGCTTCTCCCGAACCTGTCTTGCAATAGCCCTACCGCAATGCAACTGACAGGAGAACGACGATGGAAGCCAAGACCTACACGAACCGCAACAACGCCCGCCGCGCTGGTGTTGCCGCTGGGGTGCCCGCCGAACTGGTGGAGATCACCGTTCACAAGAACGGCGACGAGGTGCGCTTCGGCTGGAAGGCGATGGAAGCACCAGCACCCGCTGCCGAAGCTGCACCCGCTGACACTGTGGTCACCACAAGCAAGCCGAAGAAGGCAGCCGCGCCCAAGGTGGAGCGCATCGAGCAGAACGGGGTCAAGCGCCCCGGCCCCGGCAAGTGCTTGGAGGTGTGGGAGTACCTAGACCAGCACGGCAACATGAAGCCGAAGGACTTGCAGCCGGTCGCGGAGGCGAAGGGGTGGAACATCAACAACGTCCAGATCGAGCTGTACCAGTGGCGCAAGTTCAACGGTATCAACGGGCGCACCAAGGCCCAGTGAAACGGATGCGGCCGGCGACTGCGCCAACAGTCCCGACCGCGTGGCCGTCCCTTACAACACAAGGAACCGACATGGACATGATAACCACAGCAGCCCGCCGTCCGAAAGCGGGCGCACCATTGCGCAAGCTGCGACCAGCGAGAATCAGGGTGCAGCACAGCGCCAACAAGGCCGACATATTCCACATCGTTGTTGGCCCTCTCGAATCCGAAGATAAGCCCGAAGCACACGCTGCCGCTTGGCGTGATGCTTGGTTTCATACGTGGTGCTGCGTGCCTGAACTGCTCAACACCCCCGGCACCTTCAACTTGATAGTTGAAACGGCGGCCATGTGGTTGCCCGAAGCGATAGCGCGTGACCCTGAGCTGGTGGGGCCTCTGTACGAAGCGACACACCGCCGCGAGGGGCTGACACTGGCTGAACTTGGCGGGCGCGTGCTGCGCTACATCCACCGCAGCGAGGGCGCGCAAGCGACGACACGCTAGCAATCCGCTAGACGCACCGCCGCCCGCTTACCGAAAAGCCCGCCCAGCGGGCTTTTTTGTTGGCTGCCGCAAAGCACGACCGCCTAACTCTGTGTTTGTTGTTCCGTGATTTCATGCCGCTGTTAGCATTGACAGCGGCATCCGATTGAAGGACGCTGAGTGCATTGAGTAATGCTTAGGAGTTGATTATGGGCGAATGGTCGGAATACTTCGAGGACTTCCCCGAAGAGAACCCCGGGAACTACGACAAGAACGGGCGCTTCAACCCGCAGGGTGCAGCAGCCGAGCGAGCGGCAGAATCCAAGCTCCGGCAGGATCAGGCAAACCTGAATGCTGAAATCCGCGCAATCGTCGAGAAGCACCGCCCTCCTACTGCTGGCAAGAAATAGGCGCTAAGCCGCTACAGGCTGCGCAACGGTGCCGCCAGTACCCTAGCGGCGGCGGTGTGGTGATCGTCGCCCCTGCCGCCCGCAGCACTCGCGCAGCCGCGCAAACGACAACGGGTGCCAGCGGCACCCGTTGAAGGCCAGGTCGCACGGGTAGGAGTGGCCCCGTTCCTGACTGAGTCCGTTTGATTTACGTCCAACGGTTTTCGATGGGACGGCGCAGCTTCTCCGGGACTGCGCGCCACTGCACCGCTGACGACGATAAGGGCGGTGCAGGGTTTTTCAGATGCCGTCGTCGTCTTGCCTGCTCCTGCATCCTTGCCTGTTCGGTTGCGGGGTGCATAGGCGCAAGCGCAACACGTCCTCCGACCAAAAGAGCTGACCACAGCGCATGCACTTCTTCCACCCGACATAGCGCACAGCCCGCGGAGGATGAGCATCCATGTCCATCACGGGTTCGCGCCGCGCTCCGTCGTCCTGCGGCCACATGCGAGGCTCTACGAAGCCTTGGAAATTCGGCTTCATCGCAGCAACCCCCAGCCAGCAGTCCCGGCGCGAGCGGTGCCGTCGTCGATCCACTTCATCAGGCAGTGCAGCACCACAGGGCCATCAACCGGGCACATGCGACCGTCCGCAATGGCAGCGCTGAGCGTGTCGCTGACCCAGCCGCGCATCTCGTCGCTGGCACCTTGCGAGCGCTCCAAGTGCTTGAGGCGGGCGAGCATGCCCTTGGCGCTGCTGATGCTCATGTGGTTACTCCCGCAACTCGCGTAGCGCCTCGCCCAGCTTGACCGCGCGGAGCAGGTTCAGCGCGTCGCTAGTCTCGCGGGCCGCGTGCGCCTCAATTCGGCGCTGCTGCATCTGTTGCAGGTCGCTGGGCGTTACCGTGTGCTTGACGGGCGCGTTCTCGCGCGGGTCGGTGTGCAGGTTCTTCATTGCAGGGTTCCTTTCATCGGGCCGAGGTTCTGCAACAGGCGCGCGGCTTGCCAGCGCACGGCAGGGTCGTCGCAGTTCAGGATGGCGGCATAGCAGGTATCGACAATCAGCTTGAGATCGGCTTGCCCCTGCGGCGTCTCGATCAGGGGCGCGGGCTTCGGTTGCAGCCAGCCTCCCGGCGTGAAGTTGTAGGTCATTGCTTTTCCTCCAGCGCTACAAGGCGCGCTTCCAGTTCATCGACAGCACGGATGCCCGCAACCGACTGGATACAGTCGATGAGCAATTTTCCGGTCTCGGGGTCAATCGCGCCCTCCGCTACCGACGCGAGCACTTGGTTCGCCTGCTGGTGCAGCGGTGCATCCGGGGTCAGTTCAAACGTCACCTTTTCAGCGCGGGCACGGAGCGGTGGCGACAGGCGTTGCAGCACCATGTTGGCGGCCTGCATGTCCCCTTCGAGCGCGGCATTCATGACCACACGAGCCACCTCGCTGCCGTCCTTCTCGAATTCCTCAGCGATGACGTTCTTCTTGTTGCGTGAGCCGACCGGACGCCCTTTCGGGTTGCCGCTCTGGCCGGGTTGCCAGCCCTTGGGCGGCTTGTTGGGTTGCGGTGTGAAGCCCTGCAACCATTCAGGCTGAACTGTCTCTGTCATTTGATGGTTTCCTGTTGATTGCAGGTATCAGCAGCGTTACTCGCCGAACTTGAGGGCAGCCAGCGCTTTGTCGTTACCTTGACGAAGCTCCTGCACCTTGCCCCAAGTGGAGCCCATCGCTTTCTCGACCTCTTTGAACAGCAGCGCACCGCGTTCTTCGATAGCCGCTTTTGCGTTACGCACCGCCTTGAGCTTCGTCGCCACTTCCGGGGTTGCGCGCTCGTGCCAAAAGCGGGTGTAGGTCTTGGCGAAGTTGGCATCGAGGCCCGACAGGTAGCTGGGGGCACCCAGCACCGCGCTGACGGTAGTGTGGTCACCCGCGTCGATAGCCTCTTGAATGAACTTGTGGCGTTCTTCGGTCGTCATGTCTTTAACGAACTTCCGAATCTCGCCGGAGATACCCACACTGGCGCGGGACTCAAGCGGCTGCGACAGCTCCTGCTCGAAGTGCGCAATCTGCTTGTCCAGCGTGGCGCGCACGTTGTCGAACTTCTTGGCGAGCCGTTGCTGCTGCTTGTAGGCGGCATCGGATACGGCCAGCACCTGCTGCCCCTCCGACCAGGCTTGATTCTTTTTCGCCGCGTCGCGCCCGTCGTGCAGCCTGCCGAGGGTGATATAGGCATCGTCGAGCGCTTCGAGCGCGGGGGCGAGGATGGGGGCGGTCAGTTGCTCGTCGTATCCGTCAATGGCCTTGAGGGTTTCGGCGTGCAAGCTGGGGGTAATTCTTGAATCGACTGGCGTGGGCATGGTGAAAACTCCTTGATAAATTGCGGCGCGGCTGCGCATGTGTAAAACGGTAGGACTATCAAGCGAAGGTCCGCAAGCAAAAACAAAACAAAAACAACGGCTTACAGTTCTGAAATAGGCGCGGAACAACTAAGTTCATGTTTG
The DNA here is from genome assembly GCF_030236855.1 of Stenotrophomonas maltophilia group sp. Smal13. Classification (NCBI taxonomy): domain Bacteria; kingdom Pseudomonadati; phylum Pseudomonadota; class Gammaproteobacteria; order Lysobacterales; family Lysobacteraceae; genus Stenotrophomonas; species Stenotrophomonas maltophilia group sp. Smal13. The sequence continues at coordinate 26,084 of NZ_JASJSQ010000053.1, read as the reverse complement.
TTGTTCGCTGTTTTGCCGGTGCAGCAGGCAAAGAAAACCCCGCGCGGTGGCGGGGTTGCGTGTGCGCGGCGCGTGGGGCCGCTACAGGCCGCGATCATGTGCTGGCCGGTGTAACCACATTGGCGGCACAGTGACGGCGCTGTATCTCGGCGCTCTCGACCTTGTAGCGCTCATGCAGGTCGAGGACGCTGTCTGCTATCACTTCGCGATCCCGACCGAGTAACCGGCCCAGCGGGTCCATCAGATAGGTGGCGTAAAGCACATGACGAATATCGTCAGGGTCGAAATACAGTTGCTTCCCGTCTTGCATCGGGTGGCCGGTCGATTTGCTCCAGTGTGTAATCTTGTGAATCTCGCAGATGGACAGCGAGTCATTCGGCGTGCGAACGATAGTGACAACGTGCCACCCCCTGTCGGCGGGAATGAGCTTCTGGTTCATTTCAAATTCCTCTCTTGGTTGATACCCACAATGGGCGAATTGATGCAGAGCGGTTAGTGGGTTAGTGGCGTAAGTGCGTTTGCGGCCGGGGGCCTATAAACACAGCACCGCGACAGAAAGGGGGTAGCTACTAACACACTAACAAACATACTTTTTCAAACGTAAATGCTTGCTGTGTAAGGGTTTGGGGCGTTAGTTGCCCGACCACTACTGCGCACTTTTAGCGCTAGCACTGTGGCCATCTAGTCCTTCCACCAACGCAGAGCCTGTATCGCGTCCTCTCGTTGCTTCGAAAAGTCGAACTGGATAACCCTGTACGCTTTGCCCTGATAGACGTAGCTCTCGCTGACCTTGCTCTTTTCCACTTCCATCAGATAGCCGTTAGCGATAAGGCTGCGCAGCGTCGCATCGAGTGCGGACGTGGCCCCTTGCTTGTGACTGGTGAACGGCGTGAGCTTTTGCGTCATTGTTTGCAGGTACGCGCGGGGGACAATCGAATTGAGGCGCATGCTCTCAAACGACTTTTGATAGCGCTCGGAAACACCCTCCTGGCTCAAGAAGCGCTTGCAGACCTCCAAGACCTTGCGCTCCCGCGCGTGGTCATCCGTACCAATGTCGCCGCTGTCATGGCGCTTCTGGAATGCGTCAATGTCCGCCTGAACAAACTGGAGAGCCCATTCGGCGTGGGCAGCGGTCATCATGGGGCAGGCGAAATTGTCTGCTGCTGCCAGTGCGCTTGCGATCTTCATGGCCTTGAGTGCTGCACGGTGCCATGACTGCCGTTCGTACTCGCTGCTGGAGGCATTCACCTTATCAATGCAGTCCAGCTCAAACTTCCTGAGCAGGTTGTAAGCGTCTTGTGCTGCCTCAACTCTTGGCGCGTCAGTCCGGTATACGTCTTGGAACTGCTCGCAGTGCGTGAGCAGGTTTCGCCATAGCATCAGGTTGTGTTCCGATAGCTGATACATGCGCCGACCTTCGCGGGGAATGGGCTTCTTGCTGCTGCATTGAACAGTCAAGAACCGTGACATGAAGCCGTCCTCCATCATGTCCGGCGTCAAGCATTCGAGAAAGGTGCTTGGCGTCGTTTCCCCGAGGAACGACAACGCAGGCCACGCGACGCCGAGCTTGCTGTCCTCTTCCTTGCTGTACTCCTTACCCTCCATGAAGCTCTTGCCGTAGGCGTTCGTGAGCGTCGTGCGGAAGTTCTGCATCGGGGTGTCGGTCGGGTTCGACATACGCTTGAGCTTGCGGCCAAACTCGCCTTGCAGGTACAGGAAGCCGGGGCTTGCCAAGAGGCGCTTGTGCAGGGCTTCTCCGCTCGCAAAGTCCGATTGGCGTAGCAGTGTTTCGGCTCGGGGGACGTTCGCTAGTTTGATAAGTTCCGGGATGCCCTCATGAATGGCGTCCTTTCCGATGCCGCTTTGCGCCACGAGAATGATGTAGATAGCCAAGTCCTTGCCGCTATAGGTGCGATAGGCGCGACCGCATACACCATTGACCAAGGCAATTGCTGCGGCCACTGCTACATCGGGGACCGGGGAGTAGGCACCGTCATAGAGCGCCTGCGCGATACGGCCTACTAGTCCCGGCGGCCACCCAAACGCGGGGGCAGGTAGTGCTGACGCGGGCGGCTGCGCGGCGGCAGGGGCCGCGATCGGCACCGTGCCAGTGCTACCCCCTTGGCGAGCGCGGCACGCCCGTACAGCGTCGGCCTCTACCGCTGTCCAGTGTGCAAGCTCTGCATGGAGATCGTCCTGCATTTCATCTTGTATGACCGTGGAAGGCTGTCCCATACTTGGGCCGTTGATGTGGTTCATTCGTGTTCATCTCCGAGCGGCAGCGGTGTGCAGACCCTGCCGCTTTTTTGTTGATGGGCTGCGCATGGGCTAGGCGGCAGTGCAGTGCCGCCTGAAATAGCCAGCGCGCTGTTCTGTTTGCGCATGGACGACCGACTGTTATGGACTTAGGCGGTCGCGATTTGCTGGCTGGTGCTGGTGCGCGCGCCGGACGCGAGCCACGCAAGAAGGTCGCGCTCGCTGTACCAGATGCAACGGGTGCCGGGAGGGCTGAAGAAGCGGGGGCCGGTGCCTTTGTGGCGGTGCTGCTCCCAAGTGTTGCGAGCAAGCCCGGTCAGATCGACCAGATCGTCAGTGCGCAGTGGGCGCTTCTTGGGGGAGTAGTTGAACAGCTCGCAAAGCTGCTCGAAGGTCATTTCGTCGGTTTGCATGGGCGATGCCTCTCAGCAAGCCCACCGATGCGCAAAACACAAAGGGCAGTCGGTGAGCGAACCGCATCGCGTTACCGATGCTAGTTGCCCGCCGTCTGCCCATGCAGCACTTTTCGTTGATCGCGTCCCGACGCATTGCGCGAAGTGACGGAAAGGCGAGGTGTGTTAGGGGTAACTGTAAAACGCTTGTCGCAGTCTTTGCAAGCTGTTGTTGCTGTTGATATTTTCGGGCTTGCCCGATTTTCTCAGGCCCGCAGCGGCACCACGTTCGCGCCATTCGCTTTGGCTGCCTGCTGCTCGATCCAGTCCGCGATGCGCTGCACCTCAGGCTTGAGATATTGCAGGTGACTCGTCTCAAGGTAGTGCTTGGCGGTCACGCCGCGCGGCACATGGTTCGTCAGTAGTTCGATCTTGTGCAGATCAACTCCGCAGTTCGCTACACCGAACGTCGTGAAGGTGCGACGCAGGTCGTGCGGCGTGATCTTCGTGCCCGCTACCTCGCTGACCTTCTTCATGGTGTCGCGCGGGTCTTTGATATGCCCAGCCTTGCCCCAGGACGAGAACACGAACGGGCTACCCTTGACGCGCTGGCGTGTGGTCAGCAACTGCACCGCCTGCGTGGATAGCGGCAGCCATACGGGGTTGCGGTTCTTCGGATCAGGCAGGTGCCACCAGCCTTCATCAAGGTTGATCCTGTCCCATGTCAGCGCCGCCGCTTCGCCAATGCGCGCACCAGTGAGCACGAGGAAGATCACAAGGTCGATGCTTGCCAGCGTGTCACGGTTGTAGGCTTGGTCGCGCCACTGCTGGAGGGCTGACCACACGGAGCCAATCTTCGATTCAGGGATGCGGGTCTTGCGCTCGGGCAGCGTCACCCAATCGTCTTTGAGCACTGCCACGGGGTTGTGCAGGATCAGCGGGGTGCCGTCTGCGCGCTTGTACCTGCGACCAGCGAAGTTGATAAGAGCGCGGAGCACGCTGAACGCCTGCACCGCTTGCCCGGGGGCTGGTGCTTTGCCGCGTAGCCCCTTCGTCAGAATCTCGTTGTAGCGCTTGCGGCAGTCGTCTTCGGTGATGCCGGTGATGGGCTTGTGCTGCCATGCCTCAAAGGTTGTGGTCACATGCCGTTCAATCTCGCTCTTGCTGCTGTCCTTGAGCTTGCCCGGTCGACCCATATAAGCGTCTGCGACCTGCCGCAGCGTCACCTTAGTAGCTTCGTCGGCCTTCTTCGCATCGCGCGGGTCAATGCCCTCGCGCATACCTTGCAGCACCTTCCGCGCCTTCTCGCGAGCCTCAAACTCTGTCCATTCACCGAAGGGGCCAATCGTGAAGCAGACGGCCTTACCCAGCACCCGGCCTTGAGCAACGAACACACGCTTGCCCGCAGCGGTGACGCGCAACCCGTAGCCCTTGAGGGAGTCGTCCCAGTGCATCGCGTAGCCCTCGGCGGGAGGCTGCACCTTGTCGATGAATGTCTTCGTTAGCTTCGCCATAACTCTTCTCCTAGACGCTTCTTTAGCGTATTGTTAGCAATCTAGGCAATGTTAGGACAAGCTACGCCAAACAAACAACGACGATAAGTCGTTGAATTACAAAGGTGCAGCAAGCTAGGCGGGGCTGGGCCAAACTAGGTAAAATCAGCCCCCACAAAACTTGAAAACCGGCGAAGGGTCAAACCTTCCGTGGGTTCGAATCCCACTCTCTCCGCCAATCCTTAGTAAGTGTTTGTTTTTAAACGACATTTTTTAAGGTCTTGAAGGGCGGCTTGGGGCACAAATCGGGGCACAACTCCGATGCGATTACCAAGCTATCTCACTCGCTCTTCCACAGGTCGTTACCAGTTTCGCATGCGCGTTCCGACGGACATGCGCGGTATCGTCGGCAAACCTTTCGTCAAGCATCCCTTGGGCATCCAACTGCATAGCGCAAGAGTGGCTGCCTTGGCCATCGCGCAGCGTTATGCTCAAGCATTCGATGCCATCAGGGATGGGTGCATGACCAAGAAGGGACTCACGGTTGAGGATGTTCTGCGCAGCGTCGCGGAGAACGGCTCCCGGCGTTATGAAATTGACTTGCCGGGCTTCCGTCTTCGGACCACGGATGCGGCCGACCATGCTCGAGCAATGGAGGCGCTGGAAGAAATCGGCAAGTTCCACTTCCGTGATGCGGGTGCAGTTCCGGCGGCGGCTGGGCCAAACCCGTTGGAATCAGCGGCGGCGCAGCCCCTGCCATCTGAGACCATCAGCCTGATCGATGCGAAGCGAATCTGGCAGGATAAAGTCGCCGCCGAGGACATCGAGGTCAAAACGGTCGGCATCAAACTGCTTCCCGTGACAGAGCTGATCGAGTTCTTGGGCGCCGAGCGCGAGCTGCACACCATCACGCGGCCTGAGATGGCCCGCTTCTACGACCATTTGGCCAAGCGCGGGTTAACGCGTTCTACGCTCAACAATCGCCAGAGCTACCTCGCAGGAAAGAGAGGATTCTTCACTTGGGCAATGGCTTCAGGCTACGTGCTCAAGGGAGACAATGTCGCCGCAGGTCACGTCAGCGTTTCGATGGCGGAGAAGCGCAAGCGCAGAAAATTTGGCTTCCAGGCCTTTACCTTGGATCAGGTTCATCAACTCTTCGCGCCTGATAGCTTCAAGCAGCTTTCAACGGGAGCGCGCTGGGCGGCTTTGTTGGGCCTGTATACGGGCGCCCGGGCAGGTGAGGTGGGGCAGCTGTTTACCCTCGACGTCAAGGAAGAGGAGGGAATCCCGTGCATACGGTTTACCGATGAGGGGGAGGATCAGCGATTGAAGACCGATGTTTCCAATCGGGTCGTCCCGTTGCATCCCGACCTGATCAAGCTTGGTTTCTTGGACTACGTCGCCGAACGAAGGGAGAGCGGGGACTGGCGATTGTTTCCGCAGGCTGACAGTAAGGCGAAGAATGGTGCGGGGAACTGGATATCGAAGGCGTTCAGCTACTACCTCCAAAAGCACAGTGGTGGGTGGTCGAAAGCGAAACGTGGTTTCCATAGTCTCCGAAAGACCGTGATTCAGGAGATGCAGGGCAGCGGTGTGGCCTCTGAGATGCGAGCCCAAATCGTCGGCCACGAATTGGACGACGAACACCACGCGACTTACAGCAGGCCCTTTACGGTGAGTGAGAAGCTCAACGGTGCCGGAGGAACGCCAGCTTTGGGTGTCCTAGATTACGGAATCGACCTGGAGGCGCTGCGCACCCTGCCGGCGCGCAAGGTCGGGCGGCGAAGCAGCAATGCTGCCGCGCGCTCTTCAAAGGTCGGCCGTAAGGGGAGCGAGCCGAACTAATGGCCCTTACTGCTGCTGATGCTTACCGCCGCGCCATCGATCGCTTTCTCGGCAAGCTCTCTGGCACCGAAAACGTGGGCCAGATGGAGAAGAAGATCGCAGACCATTTGCGCCTAGCGAAACAGCGGCCCAAGGTGGACGTGGCGTTGAGCTTCAATGAGGCCGCTGGGGTGTTGGCGATCAGCACGGCCCAATTGCAACACCTCTTGAAGGAACACTCCCCAAAAGGGACGCTGTTCACGGTGAAGGGAACTCGCAAGCGCTCGACCACCCTTGTTCCGTTGATGGCCTGGGCAGCCGAGCTCAAGGCTAAGGGCCTGTGGAAGCCGTTGAGCGAACGGGGCGTTGCGATCGACACCCTCCTAACTGCAGAACTGCCGTTTCTGGTGGCCAAAGGGTCCAAGGCTAAGCAGTTCTTCCTGGAGCCACTGACTGACCAACCCATCAGCGATGCGTTAATTCGCCAGCTCCAAGCATTGGGCGTGCAAATCGGGCTTGGGATTCGGGTCTGCACGCTGACCGAGGCCTTCGCCCAGCCTTGGCAAAACCCTGACGTCAAGCGCCAGTGGGTGGACGCATTCAACAACGCAGCCCAAGCCCAGGCCAGCCGTCTGCGGGACCTGGCTCAGCAGCTCGACGCCTCGCGAGCTGGGGTGATCGAACAAGCGCTGCACGAACGCCTGCAGCCGGCGCCTCCAAAGATGCCCGACAAGCGCAATGGGCGAATGTAACGGCTGCTAACGGATATTGGAGGCCTCCAATATCCGTATCGATGGAGGCTCTCAGTTCGGATGATTACTCCAACGCCTCGGTGGTCGGGGCGATGGAGCAAGCCGATGGGCCTCGATATGTATGCGGTCAAGACCCGCACTGATGTGCGAGATCGCACTCAAGAACTATTTTTCTACTGGCGAAAGCATCCGAACCTTCATGGTTGGATGTTCAAGTTGCACAGTGCTAGGACGGGGCAGGTTGATCCCTTCGATTTCAACCAAGTTCCCGTATTCCTTGGATTGGACGATCTTGATGCGTTGGAACAGGCTGTGCTGAACGATGATTTGCCTTATACCCAAGGCTTCTTCTTCGGTGAATCGGATCCCGATCGAGCTGAAGAAGATCTGGACTTCATTGCGCAGGCCCGCGCATTGATCAACGACGGTTGGGACGTGTTCTACAACTCTTGGTGGTAACCCGCCGCCAGCAGCGCCTCTCGGGCTGGTTCAAGCCCAACTCCCAAAACCCATTCTTCAACGCGGCAACGCAGCCGTGCTGACGGAGCCTTGCCTGGAGAATCCTCATGCAGCCCAAGTCCAACGTTCTGCCGTTCAACGCAGCAACCCGCTCCAAGCGCCTCGTAGCGGCTAAACCCACCCGGCTCACCTCCGTTTGCTACAAGGCAAGCGACAAGGCCCACACGAGCGTCGATTGGTATACCCCGCCTGCCATCGTCAGGGCGCTGGGGGGAAGGCGCGGCTTTGACCTCGATCCTTGCACGCCCGAAGACCCGTCGCGGCTGCCCGCACCCACGGCCAGCCGGATGATCCCGCCGAGCCAGGACGGCTTGGCTACGCCGTGGCCCAAGCAGGCATTCGTGTGGATGAATCCGCCTTACGGAAAAGGGATTGAGAAGTGGTTGAGCAAGCTGGCCAACCACCCCGGCGGCGGTATCGCCCTGGTGCCGGTCAACATGGAGACGGGATGGATGCACGACTGCGTGCTTTCCCACCCCAACGCGACGGCGATCCTGTTCACCCGTGGGAGGCTGAGGTTTGTGCGTCCCGACGGAACCACCGGCACGGCAGCGCCGTCGGGATCGTTGGTGGTGACTTACGGCAAGCGCGCCGCCGATCACCTTCAGCAAGCGCAGGCGAGCGGTGCGTTGCACGGGAAGTTCTTTGCCATCCAGCGGGTAGGGCAGGTGGCCACGGCGAACCAGGAGAGCTCCAATGGCTGATCGCTGGAACGTTGTTGTCTTGGGCCGCGCGACGGCCGAATTGGAAATCCGAATCGACGCGGACTCAGAGGCGGCAGCCTTGGAGATTCTGAACTCGATGGGAGTGGCTGACATTCATGCCGGTGGCTGGCGTACCGAGTTGGAGGAGATCTACGGCTTTGTGGAGGTCATCAGCCCCGATGGTTCCGAACGCGAAGATCTCAACTGGCCTTGTCCAACCATGCGCCACCACCTCAACTATTAGGAGGAGCCGATGGGAACTTACGAATTCGTCGTCCGGGGTGACTACTTGGTGAGCAAGGTGATTGAGGTCTTTGCCCAGACCCAGTCCGAGGCAATGGAGGCATTCGCGCGACTGTCCTTGGCGGAGTTGGATGCCATCGATTGGCACCATGGCGCCCTTACGATTGAAGAACACGTGGTGGTGACGGAGGTGGAAAGCGGGAGGGAGTTTCAGCATCCGTTCTTGACCGATCGCAAGCGCGAGCAACTGGAGTGTTTGGCCGAAAATGAGTAGGAACTTCCGGCTGCTGGTCTTCCACTAGCCAGCAGCGATCGAAGGCCAGCAGGAAGACCAGTAGTGCAAGGTCGTTGAATCCCAAGGGATTTCTGCGACTAAAAGTGCGCTGCTGGCTTGCTGGCTTTCGATTCAACTCCCCTGTGCAAATGCGTCCAAATCGCATGGAAAGTGTTGGTATCTCAAATTTCAAAACCGATTCTTTTTTGACCCAGCAGACCAGCGGAACGGTTTTCTATGAATGCAAAGCTTTTGGAATCAAGGATTTGTAGCTGCTGGTCTTCCTGCTGGTCTTCCTGCTGGTCTTCTCTTTCTGCTGGCTAATGGAAGACCAGCAGGGAAGGGAAAGCCAGCAGAACAGGGCTTCCGGAAAAAGTGCGAGAGATTCCGCAGTTTTCGTGTTTAGTCAAAAACCGTGGGTTGCGGAAAGCTCCTGGAGTGGTTGAGTGGAAGTGTCCCCCATGTGGGACACACCAAACCTTTCACCTTCGGAGTTGCCACCGTGAACGCCGCCACCCATCCCTCGTCGCCGCCGACTTACAGCATCCGCGCCAGCGTGAAAAAGCACGTTCGGATCAAACGCCCCTTGGCCGAACGCCTTCGTCTCGCCGCGGCCGAAAACGAGATGACAGAGAGCGAGTTCATTCGCCGCGCCTTGGAAACCGCTCTCCCGCGCGCTGCCTGAGCAAGCCTGTCCCCCCACAACGACAAACCCCCACCGGCCAGGGCGAGGGTTTGAGAGGAGCCAACAACAATGTCTACAACCAATGTGTCCCCAAAAGGGAAGGCTGTCAACCCGACGACGGAAGAGCCAAGCAACATCGTGCCATTCGAAGCGTCGCGCTTCCTGGGTGCGGAAGCCTCCGCCCGCAAGGTCAACCTGGAGGCAGAGGAGCACAAGCAGCTCTACCGCCACTCGGTTGATCGAGAGGGCCAGCGCAAGCCACCGTCGCTCCCCATCCTGTTTGCCCGCCGCACCACCGAATGCGTCGATCGCTTGTGGGCGTGCCAAGCCACCAGCGGCACCGGCGAGATCGTACACCATTGGAACGGTACCTACTGGCAAGCGATCAGCGACGCGGAAGGTGTGGGTGTGGCATCCGATTGGATCGACCGCAACGCCGATTTCGCGGGCAGCCCCAAGCTCGCCAAGGACTGCTGGGACATGGCTTCCCTTCGGCTGCGCCAGAAAAACCCCATGCCAGCCCAAGCCAAGCGGGCCATCGTGCCGGTGGCAGACGGCTACGTGGAAATCCTTCCCGGCGGTTTCCATGTGCTCGCTCCTGATCCCGCCTTGGGCATGACCCACGCGGTCAGGGTGGCCTGTGGTGGCAGGCAGGGCCATGCATACAAGCCCCAGCCTTTGCCGGCTGACTCGCGATTCGCCAAGTTCCTCCGCCAAGCCCACGACGACCCGCGCGTCATCGACCTGCTCCAGGAGCAGTGCGGCATGACCCTGTTGCCGGGTGTCTACAGCCAGGCCGCCTGGTGGCACGGCGTCGCAGGTTCTGGCAAATCCACCCTGGCGGAAATCGTGGAAGCGATGCACCGTCAGGTGGCCCGCTGCAACCTTGAAACTTTGGGCGACCGCTTCAGCCTGGAACCCATGATTGGCGCCAGCCTGATCCTGGTGGACGAAGTGGAGTGCGAGAAGTGGGCCGAAGGTCGGTTCAAGACGATGGTCTCTGGCAATGGCATTGGCATCGACCGGAAGAACCAGAAGCAGCTGGCGAGCTACCATTCCACGGCCAAGTGGATCATCACGTCCAATTCGGCCCCCTTCATCCGCGACAAGAGCAACGGGGTGTGGCGCCGCCTCACCGTCGTGCACTGGAAGAAGGCGGTACCGGTCAACCAGCACGACCCTGATCTGGTCAAGAACATCCTGGCAGAGGAAGGCCAGCTTGTGCTGGACTGGATGCTCGAAGGCGCCCGACGCATCGTGGCCCGTGGTAGGGCGTTGTCCGACACCGACGCCGACATGCCCGAAGCCGTGCGCGCAGCGAAGCTGGCCGCCCGCCATGGCAGCGACCAGGTCATGGCTTGGGCTCAAGCCGAGCGCGTGGTGCGCATTGAGACGGATGAGTGCACGCTTTCCATGCGGCAGGTCTACGAGAACTACAAAAACTGGGGCTACCGACAAGGGCTGGCGGACATCGATCTCCTCACCGGTCGCCAGTTCTGGCGAGGCTTGAAAGAGATGGGCCTGGACGACGGCGCCCGCTCGAACCGTCGCATCAATGGCAAACAGGAAGAATGCGTGCGCCTGCGAATCAACGGAGCAGCCACCGTCGGCGAGGCCTGTGGCGATCTGCCGTTGAGATCATCGGCGACCGTGACAGCACTGCGCGTGGCGCAGGAGCGCTCTCAGTCTTTGGAGCCTTGGGAAACCGATGTGACGCCCACCCTCGAACAGCAAGGGGCTCGGCAGGAAGAGATAGAGCGTCGATTCGACCGCTTGAGCGCTCAGCAGCAGGCGGCTGAGATGGGAGCTCTCCATGCCGATGCGTTGAGGGAGGAGGCAGGGCGCACCAGAGCCAAGGCAATCCAACTCCAGCTGCAGGAACGTATCAATGAACTGGAGATTCGTGCGCTGTTCGGTGAGCCGTTGGCGGGCCGAGAAAGCAGCGAAACCCAAGGTGGCGGAAAGGTGGGAGATGGGGATGCGCGCCAACGGCGGTCGTAAAGGCGGGGCCAAATCCGTGTTCCCATCTTCCGTATCAGCTCTAGCCAATGGATTGGTCGGTGACGCTAACGGTCCAGCCCGGACTTGCCAAATCCGTATCCTGTCGCATGCTGAAACCATGACCGCTTCCGATGCCTTTGTAGACGACAGCATGGACCGCCAGGACTCCCTGGCGGCGTCCCCCCGTTTCACCGTGCAACGAACCCCCGAGGGCATCCGCGTGCAGCTCCAGGAGGGCGACGGGGGCCCCGGCACCGCTTTGACCATCGAACGGGCCTTGGCTTTGCTGGAGAACCTGTTGGAGCAGGGACGCGCCGTCACCATTCACGATTGAAGTTTCCAGCCTAACCCCCTTGGCGTTGCCGACAGGCGCCTTTCCTTGCCTTCCAGGAGAGCCTGCCCGTGTCCGATGCCACCCCCAACGAAAGCTTCCTTCAGCGCCATTCCCGCGACGTCGTCGAGCGCTTGATCCGCCAGATGGAGGAGGGCACCGGTCCCTTTCTCAAACCCTGGGACGCCCGCGTGGACCTCGGGTTGCCCATGAACCCCACGACTGGCAAGAGCTACCGGGGCGGAAACCTGCTCCACCTGTGGGCCCTTCAGAGCGCCTGGGACACCCAGGACAACCGGTGGATGACTTACAAGCAAGCCGCGGCCGTGGGCGCTCAGGTGCGCAAGGGCGAGAAGGCCAGCGTGATTGAGTATTGGGATTGGTCGCGGGTGGAGGAGGCCAAGAAGAGCGGGGACCCCGACCTCATCGCCAAGGCCCACCCCAAGGTCTTCTTCCCACGCGTGTTCAACGCGATGCAGATCGATGGGTTGCCGGCACTGGTCCTGCCAGCCGCGCGCCCAGAGCCCGACATTCACCAGGCCTGCGAAGCGGTGCTGAGAGACAGCGGAGCCGAGATCCACCACGACGGGGGCAACCAAGCGTTCTACCGTCCGATGACCGACAGCATCCACTTGCCCCAGCGCAACACCTTTCACTCGGCCAGCGGCTACTACGCCACCGCGTTGCACGAACTGGGCCACTGGACCGGCTTTCCCACCCGCCTCAACCGCGATCAGAAAGGGGCTTTTGGGAGCATCGACTACGCCAAGGAAGAACTGGTCGCGGAGGTGTCATCCATGCTGATGGGCGAACGCCTGGGCATTGGCCACGATCCCACCCAGCACGCGGCTTACGTGAAGTCGTGGATCCAAATCCTCCGGGACGATCCCCGGGAGCTCTTCCGAGCCGCGGCGGCGGCCGAGCGGGTGGTGGAGTTCCTGAAGGTGCCCGAGTTGGTTCGAGAGCCGCTCCAGAAGGTTGAGCAGCAGCGGCAGTCCGTGGCGGCCAATCTGCATGAGATCGAAAAACATGCCGCCAACGACCGGTCTCGATCGCGCTTCAAGGCAAGAGGGGCGCGCCTGAACTTGGCAGTTTGATTCGTGAACAAGCGACTGAACGCGCACCCGCCTGTCGGGAGGCAGCAGGGTGCGCGACAGTGGCTGACAAATTCTGGTTATTTATTCTTCGACAGCACGTCCATGCGCAGGAGCATCTGCTTGAGAACGTCGATGACGGAAACCTCGTCAGCATCCTTGGCCGGAGCCAGGGCAAGTGCCCAGTTGCGGACCGATGGGCTCAAGTCCTCTCCCAGTTCCACCACCAAGTCCTGAAGGTCGTCTAACGGCAGATAGGCCGTCGCAGCCAAGATATCATCGAGCTTTCCCGACAGGTCTTCTTCGTGTGCCTTCCGAAGTTCTCTCGCGGTGGCTCCGCGCTTTCTAAGCTCGGCGGCGTGCTCCACCTTGATCTCTTCAATCTTTGCTTTCGCTGATTTGCTCTTCTTGCGAACGGCGCCGCGAACAATGTCACGCACCAGCTTGGCGTCGTGCGTGTCTGTAAGGCTGGCAATGAGTGTGTCACTTTTAACGCGTGCCGGTCGGTAGACGCGGACCTTGCTGACCTCATCCCCCAGCACTCGCTGCGTCCACTTTTCCATCGTCTCCTTTGCCTTCTTTTGACCGGTTAGAGGCGACGGAACGTTCTTGAGGCGTGGTTTACCTTCGAAGTCCACCAGCAGGCCATAAGTCTTGAGGATGCGGTGGCTGTAGGTTGTGTCGGACATCCAATTTCCCCCTGTGAGTGATCCTGCAATTTTGCCAGTTCCGTAGACGGTTTGGCAGGTTGAGGGAGAGCGTTCCCACATCATCACAGGTTGAATGTCGATCAGGAACATTGCACGACAGGAGAGCTTGCCGGTTTCAGATTCCTTGCCAGACGCGGAGGGGCGAGAGAGAAAGGGGAAGAAATGGCCAGTCTGATCTACGTGCAGTAACAGAAATTCCGATCCGTGTGCTATCGAGCATGCGCGAACCCATCGTGCATCCCAACGTGTAGGCGCGGACTGCACCGCACTCCGCCGGCTGCTAGCCCTGCATGAACGGCCTCAGTGCGCTCGGGTTTGAGCGTCACGCCGCACTCTGGCTGCGCCAGCGGGGCATTGAGGTCAACGTGGCCTTTTGGTCCAAGGGCTTGAGCCACAAGTTGGTAAGAGCGGCCACCAAGGTTGCTAGCTTGGATGGCCACTTGCAGACATTGACGAAGCCTGCGCGACGTAGAGGGAAACCGCTTGTGGCAGTGGGCCAGGCAGAGCGGTTACTTCTTGGATGCCATGCGCTGGTAGAGCTTGTAGACGCCGAACATCGCCGCACCACCCGCAATTGGTGCAGCCGCGACCACCCCCAGTCCAGCAAGCATGCCACCGCCCACAACGCTCCCGACGGTTGCCAAGCCGGAGGTCACGGCGGCTGCACCGGCGGTCCCGGCCGCTGCACCACTGGTTACGCCGAGGATCGCAGAAGTTGCGCCAGCGACGGCTCCGCCGCCGGTCGAAATCGCGGCACCTGCGGCCGATGAACTCTTCTTCCTTGCCATACATTTCCCTGTTGGTTTTGAGTTGTGGGCAGAATCATCGCCTGAGCATCAATCTCTGTCCATATGCTTCATTTTGTCGCTTTTCCGTCAATTTAATGACGCGGACTGCAGTCTGTGTAACCGCGCTCCGAAGCCCCCCCCCTTGCGCATTCCCAGAATCGATCTATGCATAGGTGAACCTACTCACGAAATGGAGGTGCACCTTGAAACCCATCGTTCTGGCCCTTGCATTGGCGTTGTCTGCTCCGGCCGCCTTTGCCGCCGATTCCACCTCCGCTCGCCGTTACGGTTCGTCCGAGGCCCTATCCGTCCAGGACGCCCGACTGGGCGAGGTCCTGATGGTTCGCACGGTTCAACTGACGTCCGACCAGCGTCTGAACGCCGGCTCCGCCATCGGGTCGGCCGTTGGTTATGGGGCTGCTAACCAGGTCAAGAACCGGGAATACCGCAATGCAGCCCGGGTGACCGGTGGCGTCATCGGTGCGGCTGCCGGAACCGCGGTTCAAAAGGGCCTCAGCGGCCGGCGTGCGGTGGAGATCTACGTGCGCGATCTGTCCGATCGCCGCCAGCGCGTCCTCGCGGTGGTCCAAGACGCCGATGTGGATGTGCGCGAAGGTGATCGGGTCTTCTTGGTGGGGAAGGGTAAGAAGACCCGGGTGGTGCCGCTTGATGCTTCGCCGGTGCGCATTGGCGATTATTCGTGCGGAAGCCCTTGTGCCATTGGCATCAATGCCCGGTCGGACAACAACAGCGCTCGCGTGCGCGTGGGGCCGTAAGGATGCACAAAAGCGAACGCGTTGGTGGAGGCGTGTATTGCGAAGGCACGGCTTGCGGGCTTCTGGTTGAGCTCATGAAGCGGCCATCCGTTGCCCACCGCCGCTCCGAAGTCGCCCGGATGGTCCGAGAGGGACACGGCCGCGCCGCCATCGCCCAAGCCCTGGGCGTTCCATCGCCCGTGGTGAGCGCCGATCTGGCCCACCTGGGGTTGCGTCAAAAGCCCCGGCGCCCACTGGCTGACCAACACGCTCTGGTGGTGCGCCTCCTGGAGCAGGGGAACAACGGCCCTGCAATTGCCAAGCGCCTGGGCGTGACCCGACAGGCAGTCCACGCTTACCTGCAGGCCCATGGCCTGCTCCCAACCCAGAGGAGGATCCCATGACCGTTATTCTGGTGGTCGTGCTGTTTGAGCTCGCCATGTTTGCGATCACCTTCGGAATCGCGTGGCTGTGCGCGTCCAAAGCCCGCAGCGCACGCAGGGGCTGGGAGGCGTTCCAAGCCGGCCAAGAGGACGCCCCATCCGTGGTTGCGTTGATGTGGCATTTGGCCGTGTTCTACGCGTGCTTGGCACTGCTGGCTTACCAGCTACAGCACGTGGTGAGCCAAGTCTGGTTGGATCCTTCCAACCTATACCTGTCATCCACGCTGGCTCTTGTCGTTTATTCGATCGCATGCGGGCTGCTTCACGGCAGCGGGCTGGCGCGGAGGCGGGCATGAGAACGAGTCACGGTCGGTTGCGCCCAGACCCCGTCGACGCCCGCCCACGCCAGGATGGGCTGTTCCAAGGCGAAGACACAGGCGAAGAGATTCACGAAGAGCGTGACCCGTTGCTTCAAGCGCTTTACACCGAATCGCTCCATGCCCGCGGGGACGTGGACGCTGTCGATCGCTTGCTGGATGCCCACCGAGAGGCGCTTGGGGAGCCCGAGCAAGTCGCCTATGCCCGTCAGCAAGACGAACGCCATGATCGGACGTTGCCATTGCCGAGCGGTGGCCTGCCGTTGAGGCCGTCCACGGAGCGCTACCTAGAGGAGCATCGGTCATGGAACCCGCCGACCGCCAAAGAGGCCGCCATCGCACGTTCCAGGGGTCCCACCATGGTGCTCGAAGGGAAGGCATGGCGCGCTGAAGACGACGTTGCCGAGGTTACGGTGGAGGCTCCCAAGGACGACCCGTGGCAGCGGATGCGTTGAGTTCGTGTCTCAGCTGGAGAGACAGTTGGGCACCATCATTGCTGCTAGGAACACGGTGTTCCCTTCGGCTATCCTGCCCAGGGTATCCATCACTGGTATTGCTAACAACAGGGGGCGTTATGGCAAGCGTGACAGTAAGGACGCGGGATGAGCTGGAAGCGGCCAAGAATGCAAAGGCGCAGCAGATTGTGGTTGTGGGCAAGTTGGCAGACGACCTGAAGAAGACGCGCAAGTTCGCCAAGCTTGGTGCCGTCGGTGTTGCAGCAATCGTTGCTGCAGTTGGGCTCGCTCCAGTAACGGCTGGGCTCAGCACGCTCAGCCTGGGGGCGGTCGCGACAGTCACTGGAGTCGAGATCATCGGCATCATCACCGCCGCAAGCCTTGGTCTCTCTTTGATCCTCGCAATCTACAAAGGCTACGATGTGGAATACGAGGCTGGCGGAAAGGTCATTTTCAAGCGCAAGGAAGGAAAGTGATGCCCGGCTTCGTTCCAGGGGCGCCTTACCTTTTTGTTTGCGAGAAGTGCAGTCATCACTTTCAGCGGAAGATCAACTTGGGGCTCTTCTGTCCGGCATGCAAGTCGCTGTCCGTGAAGCCTCGTTTGGTCTGTAAGTAGTGCTCGTTGGCCGCCAGAAAGTTGGCGGCCACTTCCAATGACCGGTCGAATCGGGTTTAACATCGCGGTCTCAGGTGCCCCGTAACCCTTTTGCTTCAAAGCGCTCCAGTATCGCCGTCACGGCTTCTGCGGCACGGTCCGGTGACGCATCTATGCGTTCCAAGCCCGTCATGGCGACGGGCAACGGCGCATTCGGATCGGTCGTGGCCACCACGGCCAGGACTCTTCCTCGGATGGTGTCTTCCACCGTGGTCCATTCGTCGGCGAGACGCTGGGGTTTATCGGTGAGAAGGACCACCATGACGGGGCCGGGTGTCAGCAGGCGGTTGGAGCGTCCCCGAAGTGCTGCGCTGTTGTGGACATGGATGGCCCGGCGGTGCCCATCTTCGGTCAGTTGGACCAGGACGCTGTGGCAGCTCGGCGCGCCCATCTCGTTGCAAACGATGTGGATGCGACCCTTGGCCCATTCCTGAAAGCCCACTGAGGAGGGCGCCAACTCATCGCTGGTAAAACAAGCCTCCACGAACCGTCGGCCTGCGAGGCTCAGTCCTTTCTCTTCGATCAGGCCCCAGCGTTCAAAGGTCTGGCGATTGATGCTGCTTTTCGACTGCAGTCCAAGGAATTCTTTTGGGTCCAGGTTACCCCCGCCGGTGCCAGGAAACACGTGGTGACGCTCGGTGATTAAAGCGCGTCGCAGAAGATCGACCTGGCCAAACGACAGGTCGCTCAGCGCCTTAATGAAGTGGCGCTTGAGATGGCCTGCGGTTTTGCCGGTAGCGATTGAACAGGCAAGGCGGCCATAGACGGTGGCCTTCTCGGCCTCGATGTCCATCTCCAATGCCCGCAGCATGGCCAGAAAATCTTCCGAGGTCATGGCCTCCGCGTTCTCGGGGAACACCTGACCCTCAAGCGCGGCACGGGTGAACTCCCGGTAGCGCTCCTCAGTGCGCTTGGCAAGCCAGGCGGCGATGAATTTTGGGCCCTTCGAAAGAAGGGCGAACGGACCGGAGATTTCCTCCAGGGGGGCAAGGTCAGGGTAGTCCATCGGGGTCTCGTGACGGTTTGCGGGTCCAGGTAGCTCATCCTCAAGCCTTCAAGCCCGTTCTTCAATCCTCCGGTTGAATTCCCCATTGGCAACGCGCGTGAGCTCGAACAGGTTGAGCGCTGGGAGCGCTGCAAGGCTAGTCTGCGCGCGAAGGTCGAGCATCCGTTCCGGGTGATCAAGCGGCAGTTCGGCTACACCAAGGTGCGCTATCTCGGCTTGATCAAGAACACGGCACAGGTGCTCACCCTGTTCGCGCTGTCCAACCTGTGGATGGTGCGCCGGAAGCTGTTGGCGGCACAGGGGTAACTCCGTCTTGAGGTGCCCGCAAGGGCACTTCGAGAGCGGAAAACATGGCAGTCCGCCGCGTCTGAAGGCCCAGGATGACTCCGGCGCTGAAAACCCACGACTCAGTGTGAATTGATCAGACCATCCCTATTTCTACTTTTGGCCGCTGCTAAAAATGGGGGGATTACCCGACGAGCTCCGCCAGGCCGCTTTTGACGAGCATTGGGACGACGAGACAAATTAAGATGAGTGGAAGGAGGACGCCCGCATCGACAGCGGCAAGACTACGAGGCCTTCCTGACGGCCGCGACCGAGTATCCGCTCCACTTCGCTGTTGCATGCGGCGATGCAGAATGGGCCGGTGACCTGCTCAAGGCTGGACGCACGCCTCAGGATCCCGATTTAGAAGGAACAACGCCCACGGATCTTCTGGGGCGGCCAGGTAATGATCAATCCGATCAGGTCATTCGTGCCCACAACCGATCCAAGCTTTTTGACGAGCTCCTTCCCGCTGCCAATGCTTGGAAGCCACCGGAAGGCGGATTTGGGGCCGACGCCAAACGTCAAGTCGGTGCGGCCATGAAAGCCCAGGGTGAGGAAAGGGAAGCCAGAAGCCTCGAATCCGACAACGGTTTTGACATGGAAAAAGAAAGGCGGCAAGAGCCGTCTTCTTCTATTTAATTCCCTTGCGAGGTTCTGATTTTCTGCTAATGGTGGGAGGTCAAAATACTATTGTGGAGGTGTGGGTTGAATATTTCGAATCTCAAAGACGTTCTTCTGAAGCAAATCGGGCTTACCAAAATCCCCGCTGATGTGAACGCAAGGGATGAAGATTGGCTGGATCAAACGCCACTTCATGATGCGCATCACCCGCGCGAAGTTCGGAGGCTGTTGGATGCTGGGGCTGACATCGAAGCGAGGGATGGCCTTGGAAATACGCCGCTTCATTCTGTGACAAGCGAGGGAGCCGTGATTGAACTGATCAAGGCCGGGGCAGACATCAATGCGCAGAATAACCAAGGGGAAACACCGCTTTTTAACGCGAGAGGGCAAGGGGATGCCAGGGCGTTGATTGCGGCCGGGGCAGACATTCATGCGCGCGATAACCGAGGGAAAACGCCCCTTTTCGGAGCGAGCGAAGGGGCTTTAAGGGAGCTCGTGAAGGCTGGCGCTGACATCAACGCTCGCGACACCCAAGGGAACACCCCGTTGTTTGGCGCACACAACGACAGTCTCAAAGCGTTGCTGAAGGCGGGAGCGGATGTCAGCGCGAGGAATAATGAAGGGCAAACCCCTCTCTTCCGAGCAACCGGGCAGACGGAGGCCCGCGCCTTGATTGCGGCCGGGGCAGACATCCTAGCCCGGGATAACCGAGGGCGAACCCCTCTCTTCGAGGCGAACACGGGCGCGCTTAAGGAACTTCTGAAAGCAGGCCTTGATCCCGCGGCGAGCGATGACCAGGGGAATCAACCGCTGCATATAGCCAGGGACCCCGAGGCGGTGGCCTTGCTCACCCGTGCAGGCGCAGACGTCATTGCACGGCGAATGGACGGCCAGGCGCCGATCCACCGTGCGATTTTTCCAGAGACGATTGAAGCGCTCGCCAAGGCAGGGGCGGATATGAACGCCCAAGACAACAACGGGAATACCTCTCTTCATGCGGGCCGCGATGCCACTGTCTGGAGTGCGCTGATTGAGGCGGGCGCAGATCCCCACATCCAAAACCAAAAGGGCGAAGCGCCGATCAACAGCGGCAAGCCATTTTTCAACGACTTGCGGGCTCAAGAGAGGGCCAAGCTCCTGGTCAGCCTGCTCCCGCCCGCCAACGCTTGGAAGCCACCGGAAGGCGGGTTTGGGGCCGATGCCAAACGCCAGGTTGGTGCGGCCATGAAGGCCCACGGGCAGGACAGCCAAACCCAGGAAGCCCCTCGCTTGCGAGCGCGCTTCTAAGCCCAAGGGAAAGGCGGCGAAAGCCGCCTTTTTCTTTTCTAGATCCCGTTGCGCAAACCAAACCTTTTGTTATGGGTAGTGCAACCCATTCATGAAAGGAGGCCTCATGCGCGTCTTGGTTCTTTCTCTGGCCCTTGTCGGCCTGCTCCCACTGACCGCCTCCGCCGCAGACACCACGCCCGCCCGTCGCTAATCCCGCGCCGGTGGAGAAAGCAAGTGAAGCGAGCCAACGACATTCGGGCCCAATACCAGCTGGCCATGGACGATGAGGGCATCCTCTTGGCCGCCTCGCACATCTTGGAGCGTCGCCTGCAGCGCCACGAGGCCATCACCGACCCCTCCAGTGCCAGCAACTACCTCACTGCCCGCTGCGCGCACCTGGATCACGAAGTGTTTGGCACGGTGTTCCTGGACGCCCGCCACCGCATCCTTGCCACCGAGCACCTCTTTCAAGGCACCATCGATGGGTGCGAAGTCCATCCCCGCATCGTCGCCAAGAAGGCGTTGGACCACAACGCCGCCGCGGTCATCTTCTTTCACAACCACCCCAGCGGAAACCCCGAGCCCAGCGCTGCCGACCGCGCCATCACCGACCGCCTCAAGCAGGCCCTTGCCCTTTTCGAC
>NZ_JASJSQ010000053.1:0-5518 GCF_030236855.1 Stenotrophomonas maltophilia group sp. Smal13 | reverse complement strand
CGACATTCGAGTGCTGGATCACCTTGTGATCGCGGGCACCTCGCACGTGTCGATGGCTTCACGAGGGTGGGTGTGACCACCCCCTTTAAAGCAAAGACCTGCGGCGGAAGCCGCCGGCGGCCGCTGCGCGCCGGCATCTGAAAAAGCATCCGCATGGATGGAAAGCACCAACGCCTTCGGCGCGATAAGTGATGTTAGGAAAAACTGCGGCCTTAGCGCCGCATTTTTTGCTTTTAGTCAAGATTTTGTCCACTAAGGCCGTGGACAAATTTCCAGGGCGATCTACCTTGAATTAAGGGGTAGGCAATGCCGCCGACCAAGCCAAGAGGTGTCACATGAGCGCAACCGTCACAACCAACGAAACCAAGATGATCGCGTTGGGATTGAATCCCGGCTTGATTGAAAATTATGCAGCGGTCTCCTTGGAGCCCGTCAGCTTTGAAGAGGACGACAGCCTGGGCTGGGCGACCACTTGGACCGCGGTTCATGCCGTCGAGCTCCACAACGGCGGGAAGGTCAACACTTACGGACGATCCTTCCACGTCCCCCAAGCCAAGCCCGGTTACAAACACCTGCTCAAGTGCTGGCGAGAAGAGCAGGGGCGGCGCGCAGAACTGGCTAATGATGGGTG
The DNA here is from genome assembly GCF_030236855.1 of Stenotrophomonas maltophilia group sp. Smal13. Taxonomy (NCBI): domain Bacteria; kingdom Pseudomonadati; phylum Pseudomonadota; class Gammaproteobacteria; order Lysobacterales; family Lysobacteraceae; genus Stenotrophomonas; species Stenotrophomonas maltophilia group sp. Smal13. The sequence goes on along the minus strand of NZ_JASJSQ010000053.1, from coordinate 4,887 downwards.
ACGTGACTCCTCCGATGAACGGTTATTGGGGAGACGGAGAGCTCGGAAAGAGTGAGAGGGCATCCGTGCTTCACGGCATCCATTTCGTCAGTCCCTCGGTGGGTGGCCCGCTCTTCAATACGGTGTGGCTTCCCACGCTTGCCGACTTGCGGGCGCTGCTCACTGACGCCGACCTTTGCAAAGCAGCCGAAACCGAGGTGAGGGCGTTCATTGACACGTTCGTGGACCCGTTGCCCCCTGAGCTCGACGAGGTCATTCACCAGCCATCGATAAAACAGATTTCCAGCTTGCCGGATGATTGCGGGATCGGCGTGGGCGTTTTTGTGACTGACGCGTTTGCGTTCGTCCTTCAGCGGATGATTCAGGAGGCAATGGCTCAGCACCGTGCGCGTGAGCTGGATGGGTTATGGAGACAGTCAGCGGCCGGTGGCAAACGAGCCAGGCTCTGACCGCTGGCTCAATGCCCACCCTTGCGCGTTTTCAGATTCGAGGTATCGGTAAGGGGATGGCCCATTCTGGGGCTACTCATCCCCACTCAATCCCTCTCAAGGAGACGATACCCATGACACGCAAGACCTTCCTTCGCGCCCTTCTGCCCATCGCCCTGGCTTCGCTTGCAGTGCCCGCGTTCGCCGCCGACACCACCGCGGACCTGACGATTCAGGGCACCTTGACCAACACCTGCCAGCTGTCCGTGACCTCCATCGAAGGCATGGACTGGTCGGGCATCTCCGAAGCTGCCGCCCGCACCTCCGGGCTGAGCATCGTGTGCAACGCGGGCACGACTTACTCCATTTCGCCGGGCCAGGGGCAGAACTTCGGCCTGCTGTCCGGGTATGGGACCTATCGGGCTGTGACCAACGGCGCCGGGGCTTACATCCCCTACGGTTTCTTCAAGGACCCGCAGGGAAGCCAAGTATGGGGGGATGACACCGACGCGTTCACCGGCGTTGGCGACGGCACCGTCCAGAGCTACAACTACGCGGTGCGCTTCCTGGCCCTCAAGCAGGCCGTGGGCGGCAACTACACCGACACGGTCACCGTCACCGCCACTTACAACTGATCCCCATCGGTTGTCCCGACGCCCCCGGCTTGCCCCGGGGGCTTTTTGTTGCCGAAAAGATGAGTAGGTATGGGTTGACGGAATGGTATTCCGATCTAGTTTGAATGGAGACGCCCCTAAAGGAGACCCCATGACCCATTCCCAACGTTTTTTGGCCGTGGCCGCCGCGTCCTTGCTGTCCTTTTCGGCGTCCGCCGGTTCCATCTCCGTCGGCCCCACCACCCTGATGGCCGATACCTCGGCCAAGCACGTCGCCGTGACCCTGCACAACAGCGGCGACGCGTCGGTGCGTTACCAGGTGAAAGCCGTGGGGTGGGATCAGGCCACAGGGCAGAACGTGTTTTCACCCACCACGGATATCGTGGGGGCGCCCACCTTCGTGGACGTCCCGCCCCAATCCAAGCGCACCGCCCGGTTGATGAGGGTGGGCGCGCTGGGCGAGCGGCGCTACTACCGCGTCCTGCTAATGCAGCTCAGGGCTCCCAACGTCCAAGGCGTCCAGTTGCTGGTCAACCAGGACTTGCCCGTGGCCTTTGAGGTCGCCAACGCGCCTGTCCCCCAGGTGACCGTCCAGGCGGTGCCCAAGGGCTACCGGCTGACCAACCACGGCCAGACCGCCGCCCGCGTGTCGTCCATCGGCCCGGCTGGTGGCAAGCCGTGGCGCGAGGGTGCGTTGGGTTGGACCCTGCCGGGGGCCTCAATGACCTACGAGGCCCAGCCCGGGCAGCGCGCTGAAAACCTTTCAATCACCGTCAACGGCCAGCCCGTCACCGTCCCTGTGGGGCGGTGATCCATGCGTGGCCACGCCTTGGCGTTGTTGTTGCTGGCTGCATCGTCGGCCAGCGCAGCGGTGCCCGAAGGCGTGGCACCCGCGTTCCTGGTGCCGGTGATCGGCGGCAAGGCCAAGGCGGATCCGCTCACGTTCTGGCAGCAAGGCGGTCAGTGGTTCGCCGAGCCGGCCACGTGGCGCGAGGTCGGACTCCAGCTTCCACCGGGTCAAACGGATCCGATGAGCGCCCAGGCGCTGGGCGTGGGCTTTGCCGTGGACGAGGCCAGCGCCACGGTCGCTCTGGACTTGCCGGCAGACCGGCTCAAAGCCCAGCGCGTGGCCCGTGTCCGCGCCGAGCGCGGCCCCATCGCGCCGCCCGCTCCCGGGGTGCTGGTGAACTACAGCGTGGCGGGCATGGTGTCCGAGCAACAGCAGGCGCTCTCCTTGGGGCACGAAGTCCGCAAGGCGGGCCGTTGGGGCGTTGTCAGCACCAGCGGGCAGGTCAACACCGACGCGTCGGGCACCGGCTACGTTCGCGGCGTGACGCGCTGGCAGAAAGACGATCCCAACCGCTTGGTGACTTACCAGGCCGGCGATGTGTTCGCTGGTCCGTCGTCCTCTCCGGTCAACCTGGCTGGGATGCGCGTGGCCAAGGACCCGCGGGCGTTGGACCCGTTGACGCCCACCTATCCCGTCCCGATGCTCGGTGGCGTGGCGCTCGATCCGGCCACGGTGGAAGTCCTGGCCAACCGCGCCCGTGTGCTGCAGGGCCAGGTGGGGAAGGGGCCGTTCACGGCCGATGGCAGCGCCTTGGGCACCGGTGCGCAGCAAACCCGAGTGGTGGTGCGAGACCCTTACGGCCGCGAAACCGTGGTGAGCGATCAGCGTTTCTACGTCGCCCCCACGTTGCTCCGCAAAGGGCTCACCACCTGGGAAGTCGCCGCCGGCCGTGTGCGCCAAGGGGAGAGCGATTATGGAGCGTTGGGCGCGACCGGGGCGGTGGCTTGGGGCCTCAATGACCGGTGGAGCCTGCGCGGCACCGCCCAAACCTCATCGAACGGTAAGGCCAACGTGGCGTTGGGGGCCACCACGGTGCTTGGCACCTACGGCACGCTGGATCTGGAAGTGGGCACGTCAACCCAAGGCGGCCAACGGCAGGCCATGGCTTACGACTACCGCGGCCCGGGGTTTGGCGTGCGCCTGGAGCACGAGCGCCAACAGGACTACTGGCGCCTGCGCGCCTCCAATGCGGTGGAGGTGGAGCAGCGCACCCGAGGCTCGGTCTTCTGGCGGCCCACGCCCCAGTGGTCCCTTCGGGCCAGCTATTCGGACGTGCGCACGCCACGCTTTCGCACCGCTTACGCCGACGCCGGGCTGACTTGGCGTGGCTACGGGCACACCGTGGCCGTCTCCGCGTTGCGCGATCTGGAGCGCAAGGAAACCCGGGTGGAGGTGGGCTACAGCTACGATTTCGGCCGGGGCAAGGGCGTGAGCGTTAGGGCCCGGCAAGCCCCCGATGCCACCGCTTGGGCCGTCCAAGGACGCGCCCGTCCCACGGTGTTGGGAACCCCTGTCGGCTTGTCTGCTTCGGTGGACGAGGGAGCGGCTGGCCAGACCGCCCGGGCCAACGCCAACTGGACCACCCGGGCAGGGTGGGCCCAGATCAACGCCGAGCACGGGCCCAGCGGCACCTGGGCTTCCGGTTCGATGGCCGGTGCCGTCCACCTGGACCGCCAGGGCGTGACGTTCCTAGGTCCGGCCGAATCCTTCGCCGTGGTGGACGTGCCCGGCCAAGCCGGGGTGCCGGTGAGGGTGGGCGGCAGATTGGTGGGGAAGACCAACGCCCAAGGCCGCCTGGTGGTGGGCGAGGTGACCCCGATGGTGCCCACGGAGGTCCGCGTAGACGATCGGGCGCTGCCACTGGGCACCCAATTGGCCGAGATCGAGCAAGCCGCCACCGCTGGCCGCCAAGCCGGCATGCACCTTACCTTCCCGGTCCTGACCGAGGCCGCGCGCACCTTCCGCCTCACTGGCTCGGCCATCGAAGCGGGCACGGTGGCCAAGACGGCGACCGAGACCACCCAGGTGGGCTATGACGGGGTGCTCTACCTGAAGCAGCCGCGCCCCGGCCAGACGGTGGAGGTGGAAGGGGTCTGCAAGGCCACGTTGCCCAGCAACTTGGGCAACGCGACGGTCGCTCTCGATCTGGATTGCAAGTAGAAATTTGTCAGGACGGCGTGCTAGCACTCCAGCGGTGATCGTTTCGGACCCCATCGGGCAATGGCCGAATCGATGGTGTGTATTTTCCAGACACGGCCGTTGCTTTGAGGGAATCGGACCAGCGCCACAGATCAATGAGGTCGCCGACGGTGCGCTCGGAAATGTCAGCGTCCGTTTCCCCCATTTCCTCTGAGTGCTTGTCCAGTCGTGACTGGATTCGTTTGAGGATCTCCAGCGCGTCTGCATACAGAACACTGCCTTGATAGCCCACGGAGTTGAAGGCCGTCTGGAGCTGGTGCAGCCGGCGATTGATCTTGTGGCCCTCTTCCTCAAGCTTTGCTAAGCAAGAGGCGGCGGCGACCCGTCCATCCTTTGGAGCTGGCTTGGTGAGTCTATGCTCCTGAAGAAGCCGTTCGTAATTTGCGTAACCGTTGATGGCGCCTTCAATGGCTTGGGTGATCTCACCCAAGATAGGCGCGATGAAGACTTTGGCTTCGGTGCGCTTTCGGCGCTCCTGCCAATTCGCGAGCCATGCACCAGCTCCAACTGCAAGGAACGAACCTACGGCCGGGCCGACAATGACGTTGGCAAGCTCTGGAACCTTGCTGTGTTGTGCTCCCATGAGAATACCTGCAATCAATGCAGTGACGACCAAGACGATCGCCCAAGGATTGATGGACAGCCATTCGGGCAAGCTGATCTTCTGCGAGTCTGTGTCATGAGCCATGCGGTTCCCCTTAATTTCCGTTTGAGAGCCTGCGCGTTGTCATCCCCTGCGCAGTTTTTACTACTCTAACCTCACTCGACCCCAAGCCGGGCGAGAGGCAGGTGCTCC